>NZ_JBHTML010000025.1:0-31548 GCF_042679445.1 Arthrobacter sp. GCM10027362 | reverse complement strand
CGGCGCCGTGGCTACCTGGTGCAGCCACCTGCTCGGCGCACCGGCCGCGCTGGTCTGCACAGCCGGGCTGGCCACTGCGGCGGTGTCCCTGTTCTTCCACCGGCGGGCCCTGCGCCGGCGCCGCTCGCTGAACGCCATGCTCGGCAGCAGCCTCAGCGCCCGGGCCCTGCTCGTCCTGGCCCTGATCCTTCAGCTGGGCACCCCGGGCTGGTCCGGGACGGCCGGCTGGCTCACGGCGGGACTGGCCTGCTGGCTGGCCGCCACGGTGCTGGAACGCTATGCCGTGACCGCGTGGCGTCCGCGCGGCCTGGACGCCCGCAACCTCCCGGGAATCAACACCCAGGGCTTCGAGTTCCTGCCGCGCGGCACCGTCGCAGCGGCGAGCCTGGCCGGCACTGCCGCCGGTTTCGCGGCCGCGTTCTTCGGCCCCGCCGCTGCACCGGCCGCCGCCGCTGTGCTGGCCGTGCTGCTGCTGGTTGCCAGCGCGGAGGTCCTGGCCGCCGGCTGGCACCGCAGCTACCGCAACCTGCGCCACGAGGCGAACCTGGCGCAGACCGTGGAACGGCTGGCTCCGGAATTCGCCCTCTACTTCGGATCCAACGTCGGCGCCGGGTATCAGGCCGGCATGTGGCTGCCCTACCTGGACCGGATCGGCAGGCCCTACATCGTGATAGCGCGGACCATGCGGATGATGCGCGCCATTGCCGCGATCACCGACGTGCCCGTCATCCACCGGCCTACCCTGCGGAGCCTGGAAGAGGTCATTCCGCCGAGCCTAAAGGCCGCGTTCTATGTCAACAACGCGGTCAAGAACACGCATTTCATCGAGCGCCGCGAAATGCGCCACATCTGGCTCAACCACGGAGACTCGGAGAAGCCTGCCTGCTACAACCCGGTGCATGCCATCTACGACCACATTTTCAGCGCCGGCCAGGCCGGAGTGGACCGCTACGCCCGCCACGGCGTGGACATCCCGCGGGAGAAATTCCGGATCGTCGGGCGCCCCCAGGTGGAGGACATCGTCCGCGGGCAGGCGCCCGGGCCGAACCCCACGGTCCTCTACGCCCCGACCTGGCGCGGCCCCTACGCGGACACCGCCGTATATTCGCTGCCGCGCGGGCGGGGCATCGTCGAGGGCCTGCTGGCCCGCGGCTGCACCGTGATCTTCCGCGCGCACCCGTTCAACTACCGCTTCCCCGAAGCGGCCGCGTGGATTGCCGAGATCGGCGAACTGCTGGCGGCCGACGCCGCGGCCACCGGCCGGCAGCATGTCTTCGGCAAGGCCGCCGAGCAGGAGATGAGCGTGGTGGACTGCTTCAACGCCTCGGACGCGATGGTCTCGGACGTGTCCGCCATGGTCTCCGACTACCTGCAGTCCGGCAAGCCCTTCTCGATCGTCGCCGTCGGCCGCTCCATCGAGGAGCTGGCCGAGGAGGCACCGGCCTCCCGGGCCGCCTACGTGATCGAGGAGGACCTGCGCAACCTGGATGAAGCCCTGGACAACCTGCTCGTCCACGACCCGCTGGCCGCGCAGCGGGAAGCCTCGCGCGTGTACTACCTGGGCGACTTCCCGGCCGGCAGCTACGCCGACGGCTTCCTGACCGCCGCAAGGGAGCTGATCGACGCCCCGAGGCGGCCGCTGTGAAGGCCATCCTGCGCACCGTCCTGCCCCGGACCGCCGGCTCCCTGGTGCTCGGTGCCGGAGCAGGCGTCCTGGCCGCCTCGTTCGCCCTCCAAGGCTCGGCCGGCTGGGGCTGGGTGCTGCTGGGCGGGGTCGGCACGGCCCTGAGCATCGCCCTGGTCCCGGTAACCCACCGGGTGCTGGCGGTGCACCACGTCACCGCCTACGGCCTGCCCGGCGTCAAGCTGCCCTCCGCCCCGCAGGCCTGGGTTCCCAGCGTGCTGGCCGGGGCGAGCCTGCTCGGAACGGCGGCCATCCTCAACGCCGGCTGGAGCATGCTGTGGTGGATCCTGTGGCTGGCCACCGTGGGAGCCGCCATCGCCGGCGTGGGCGCCTATGCCTTCTGGCTGGCCCGCCAGCGCGGCCGCCGCTGGCCGGCCGTGCAGAAGGCGCTGGATGGCTACGGCCCGGTATTCCTGATCTACACCGGCCGCAAGGACGGCGGCGCGTACCAGATCGAACAGTGGCTGGGGCCGCTGAAAGAGCTGCAGCTGCCCTTCGCCGTCGTCACCCGGCACAACGAGGCCGCCGACGCGCTGCGGAAGCGGCCGGCACTGGCCGGGATACCGCTGATCGCCTGCCTGAATACCGCCGAGCTGGACAAGGTCATCTCCCCCACCGTGCGGGCAGTCTTCTACGTCAATTCCGTGGCCTCCAACATCAACATGGTCAGCTACCGGCACCTGACCCACGTGTACCTCGGGCACGGGGATTCGGACAAGGAAATCTCTGCGCATCCGGTCCACGCGATGTACGACAAGATCTTCGTGGCCGGGCAGGCCGCCATCGAGCGGTACCACGCCCACAACGTGCTGATCCCGAAGGAAAAGTTCGCCGTCGTGGGCCGGCCGCAGCTGCGCGGCGTCCGCCCCGGACCCCGCAAACGCGGTCCGGACGAACCGCTGACGGTGCTCTACGCCCCGACCTGGCTCGGCTACAACAACGCCTCGACGCTCAGTTCCCTTGAGCTGGCGGGCCCGTTCATCCAGCGCCTGCTGGACCAGGGGGTGCGGGTCCTGTTCCGGCCCCACCCCTTCAGCGTCCGCACGCCGGCGGAACGCAGGCTGGTGGCCGCCGTCGACGAACTCCTGATCCGTTCCGGCAGCGGCCATATGAAATCCGCCGAGGGCCGGAACGCCGACCTGGTGGAGCTCTTCAACGCCTCGGACGCGCTCATCACCGATGTCTCCAGCGTGCTGGTGGACTACACGGCGACGGACAAGCCCATCGGCGTCATCGCGGGGCCGCAGGAGGACCTGGCCGGCCGCTACCCCTCGCTGCAGGCCGCGCAGCTGCTGTTCCGCCCCGAAGAGCTGGACCTGCTGCTCGGCTCCGCCCGGCAGGGCCGGAATCCGCGCCGGGACCTGGGCAGCGCCTACCAAAGCCAGAGCGGTTCCTTTGACGATGCGGTCTGGGAGGTGCTGGCGGCCCGGCCGGCGGCCTGAGCGGCCTGCACCGGATCCGCTACCTGGGCAGGGTGAGCCGGGCCCTGATGGCGTGATGGTCGGATGGGATAAGGCCCACGAATTTGCCCGTCTTCGCGTCCAGGTTCGCCAGCAGCTCCCACTTCTTGGCGGAGACATTGGGCGAGACGAAGACGTAGTCGATGTGGTTGCCCCAAGTGCTCGGCGGCGGATTCCTGAAGCCGTGGAAGCTGTTGTACCTGGCCCTGGTCTGCGGCACGTCCACCCCGGCGGCGTCCGAATAGCCGGCCGCCATCATGGCGGTGACGGGGTCATGGTACGGCTTGGAATTGAGGTCCCCCACGATGACGACGGGCAGCTTGCCCGCGTTCACGGTCTTGAGTGCGTCAATCAGGGATTTGGCCTGCCTGGTCCGTGCGGCCTCGTAGCTCCCGCGGGCGGTGATTCCGGCCCAGTAGAAGTGGGTGTCGACGGCCAGGAAACGGACGCCGCTGCCGTCCCGCTTTTCGAAGACCTGCCACGCGGCGGTGTATCCGCTGGTCCTGCCGTCCGGGTTGTACAGTTTGATCCTCCCGCCCTTGCCGATGGGGCGGACCGTGGAGGTGCGGTAGAAGATGTGGTTGCCGTCCATCAGGTACTCGTCCTGGGCGCAACCCGACCTGCCACACTGTGTGCCGTACAGTCCGTCCGTGCCGGACAACGCGCGCTGGTAGCCCCGGGCCGTCAGCCCCCGCCGCAGGTCTTCCCACTGCGGCCTGGCATCCACCACGCCCGGGTACTTGACGGTGGCATAGGCTTCCTGGACTCCGACCACGTCCGCGCCGCTGTCTCCGATGGTGTCGACGACGGCGGGCTTGCGGGTGGTCCAGTTGTGGCTTTTGACGCCGTCATCCAGGTTCGCCGTGAGCACGTTGAAGGACAGGACGGTCAAGGGGGTGCCCGAGCTGAGCGTGGTCGCCGAGACGGCGGGGCCGTAGCTGCTGCGGGCGATGTGCTGTTTGTTCCCGTTTAGGGCGCGGACCCTGAAGTAGTACTTCTTCCCGGCAGCGAGGGTGTTCACGGCGAGCCGGTTGCGGCCGTCCGTGGTGATGAATGTCTTCACGTTCCTGGTGAACCCCGCGTCGGTGGCGGTCCTGACCGCGTACTGGCGGGCATTGGCCGCGCGGTTCCAGGTCAGGGTGGCCCCGTTCACCGCCCTGCCCTTGACCCGGAACCCGGTGGGCACGGCTGGCGCCAGGTTTGCCTCAAACTTCTTGGAATAGCGCACCGTGCTGCTGCCGGACTTGAAGGCCAAAATCCGGTAGTAGTAGCTCTTCCCCGGTGTTTGCGCCTTGAAATTCCTGTCCACGTACCAGGTCTTGCCGGTCTTCACCTTGACCACGTCCGTGCTGAAATCCGTGGACGTGGAACGCCACAGCTCATAGCGGGCAGCTGTTTTGGGCCTGGTCCAGCTCACGCCGATGCTCGTGGCGGACTTCGGCTTGACGGTAATGGTGGAAAACTTCCCGATGCCGGAGGGCCGCTCCGGACCGTAGCATTTGAGCGTTACCTTCCCGGTGGCCGAGTAGGCTCCGCCGGCGGCCGACCCCGTCCGGGCATTGACCTTGAAATAGTAGGTGGCGCAGTTCCTGAGCCTGGTTACCGTGACCGAGGATTTCCCGGTGCGGAGCGTATTCCGCCCGGACGTGAATTTCGCATTGGTGGCCACCCTGACCGTGTAGCCGGTGGCGCCGGAGACGGCGTTCCACTTGAAGCTGAAGCTCTCGTAGTTGATTTTCGTGGTCTTCACACCGGCCGGCCGGGCCGGCTTGGCCGCAGCCTGGGCCGCAGGCGCCTGGAGCCACATCCCGGCAACCACAAGTGAACCGGCGAGCATGCACGTCAAGAACCGACAGGCCTGGATTTTCACCCCCGTCGCTCCTTCCTACTACATTGATGTAGATGGAAAAGGGCGCTTCTTGGCGGCAAATGTAAACCCGGAAGATCAAGGCAGGGGGCGACTTTTGCGCAAAATTCAGGGCACGGTAGGCGCTGGTTTCAGACAGCCTGAAGATCCGGGCTGCAATGCCGCCCGGACGCGGTGAAGTTCAGGGGACTTGGGAGGTTCCCCTGGCCCCGGCCGGCTGCTCAGCAGGCAGCCGGCCGGGGCCAGGGCGGGCTTAGAACCACCGGCGGAGCAATCCTGCGAGCCTGCGCGGGGACCGGGTTGCGGACTGATCCGAATCGTCAGCTCCCGGCACGGCGGCGCCGGCCAGGCCGGATGATTTGGCTGCCGGCTCGGCACCAAGGCCCAGGGCCTTCCCGACCATGGCCGAGAGCTCGTCCACAATTTCTTCGTCGCTGCGATCGAGTGCCAGGACGCCCAGGGCGAACCTGCCCCCTTCAGCCGTTATTCCGCTGCCGTCCATGAGAGCGTCGACGACGGCCTTGGCGGCAGCCGTCCTGCCGTGCAGGACGACGCGTATTCCGGACGCAACGGTCACCAGGTCGACGGCTATCGGCTCACCCTCCCACGAATAGTCGAGTACCAGGCACGTGGGCCGGTAGAACCAGACGCGGTCCGGCGATCCGAATGTCTCCAGCGAAGCGCCGACCGACTCGCGGATTACCTCCAGGACCGGCTTGGCCGGAACGCGGCCAACGGCAGCCAACGCAGGCTCCTCCGTCCCCGATTCGGTCATCCTGCCGGCCGCACGCGCCAAGGCGCCGCGAAGAACCTCATCCAGGACGTGGAATTGGGGATCCACGGGCTTCGAGCCGGTGCGTTTCGTCTTCCAGTTGGAACTTATCCCCATGAAATGCCGGTGGGTCACCAACTCGGTCTTCGTAGTTGTGGTGCCGGTAATGACGTGGGTTTTCCACTGCTCGGCTGTCCCGGACCTGGCGGGACTTGCCGTCCATTTCACGGTTGTCGCGCTTCTGCGGCTGTCATAGTACAGATAATCCGAGAACCGCGGCACACCTGCCGCCGGACCTCCGGCCGTCTCGATCCAGCGTCCCGCGTAGAGCAGCGCCGAGCTCCCGGCTTCGTCCAGCAGCTCGAACACCGTCTTCACTCCGTCGGTGATGACCAGCTCGTCGACATCTGCTTGGATGACTCCCCTGGCCTGGCGCAGGAACCGGAACCGGGCGTGCTCCAGGATGCCATATTCGCAGAAATCGGAATCCCAGGGTGCACCCTTCAACCCGGCCCAATTTCCACCTTGCGGACCAAAGGGGAAGGGCCAATTGACGACCACGGCTACATCCAGGCCGGGGATGCCGTTGAGGGATTCAAGCACGTCTTCGGGAGCATAGTCCGTGGAGCCATTGTCGTAGATCACAACGGCGTCGACGCCCTGTTCCGAAACGTGGAAGTTGACCCAGTCACGGATCCAGACGAGGTTGTTATTTTTCGATTTCGTCAGCAGGGCCTGCTTGCCGGCAAAAAGCGCGGAAAGGTCTTGGCCAACGGCCGTGGAGAAATTAAGGGAAGCGGTATTGAAGTTCAGGTATTCCGTATTTTCCGTGGCCCAGACGGAAGACTGCTGGGTCCGGTCGATGTCCCGGAACACAGCCCGCACAGGTTTGCCGGCCGAATCCGTCACGACGGAATTCTGGAAATCTTCCAGCAGGTTGAGCAGCGGCGGGCCGGAAAGCACGATTCGCCGATCGCTGCGGAACACATCGTAAAGCAGCGTGTGGGAATCGAACTGGTCCTCGTAACCGGCCTGCCGCTTCTCGACCGGCCGCGGAGGCTCGCGGAATGTCTTGCTGTCCCGCGGCAGGACAACCGGAGAGGTTTGTACAACCAGCCGGGATGGCCGTTCATGAGGCATGAAAAATACATCCTTGTTTGATGCGGGTGGGCGACATTAGCCGCAGGCCATCCGGCCAGTGCCTTGTCCGCGGGAACTAGGCGCCGGCCACGCCGTGCAGGAAACACTCAACAAACCGTTTGGTAGCCTCGCCGTCATCAAAGGGATTGAACCTGGCGAGGAAGGCATCGTATTCGGCACCGTACCGTTCCCAGTACTCGTCCAGCCCTTTGATCCCGGCCGCCAACTCGTCGTTGTCATACACCCGAGGTCCCGGCGTCGTCTCCCCGTACGGTATGAGCGGCGGGGTCTTCTCGAAGTACGTTTCCTCATCCGGGACAAAGAAGAGCATCGGCTTCCTGGTCACCGAATAGTCGAACCGGATCGAAGAGTAATCGAATACGCCCACATCCGAGGCAAGAATCAGGTCATTGATTTCGGGATAATCCGTCACCACGACCACACCGGTCTGGTGGACCGGTCTTCCGGAATGCCGCTGATGCGCAGGATGGCCCCGCAGAAGCACGACGTAGCCCTCACCCAGCGTCGCGGCGAGGTCATACGGATTCAGCAGTTCGACCATGCGCGATACCCACGGGTTCGTCGCCTCGTAGTCCCGCCAGGTGGGTGCATACAAGACCGCCGTCTGGTCATCGCGGATCCCCAGCAGCTTCCGGACGACGTCGCGCCGCCCGGCCTCGTCGGCAACCAGCACGTCGTTCCGCGGATGTCCCGCCTCGACGATTTCCGCCGAGATGGGGAAGCACTCCTTGTACAGCTTTGTGGCGTCCGGGCTGGGCGACAACAAGTAGTCCCAACGGTTCCGGTCCTCAAGGTTTCGCGCCTGCTGCGCGGCGCTGACGTTCTGCGATTCCCAACGCGGCAGCCCCATCAGCTTGAACGGATGGCCATGATAGGTCTGGATCACAACCTGGCTGGGCTTCTTCTCGTAGACGGAAGGCAGTTCGTGGTTGACGCAGATGTACTTGCAGGTCGCCAAGGCCTCGAACCAGGGCGCGGTATGAATGACCACTGGAATCGCACCGTCCGGCAAGGGAACCGAATAGTCGACAACGCCCCAGTACGTCTCGATCTCGGGATGGTTTTTCCGCAGGTAATTGTGGATCGCCAACTGGCTGTCGGTCGCACAGTCACCGATGAGGCACTGAAAGTAGATCGCGTCCTTGAGTCCGGGGGTAGCGCCGGCATAGGCTGCCTGGTGCTGGGTCCGCCGGTACACGGAACGATCTGCTTGGCTCAGCGCTGCCTGGACCTGGATGCCCGCGGCCCCGCCCCGGTTGAGCAGCTGCCCGTACAGGCGTGCGGTCTCCAGGCGCAGCGGCATCTGTTCCGTCAGCGCCTGGTCGGTCACCACGGGCAGGGCGACGCGGTTCCCGCGGGGCGTCATGCGGTAGGCCACGAACCGGTACCAAGCCTGCGGGAGCACGGTCACTTGGTCGGTCCCGGGCCGGGCCTGGTTGAGGGGTATGGACCACCGGATGCAACCACCGGCCCTGGTGGCCCGCACCGGCCGGGACGACTGCTTAGCCGACACCAGTTCCAGGAAGACCCCCGCCTCGCTCCCGGAAGTCGTGGATGCTTCGATCACGAAATAACCGTCATCGGTGATCGAGCAGCCGGACAGGACGATCTTCTCCACGGCCGCTCCCAGGTACATGACCCCGGTTGCCGAGCGGCTGATCTCGAACTGTTCCTCTGAATTGGTCACGGATTCAGCGGATCCCACATGCAGCTTGCGCCGGACACCGGCCGCATCGACGAGGAAGATGATCAGCGGCAGTCCCAGCGAGACCAGCTCGTCCATGTCGAGGTCGATCGTATAGTTGCCGGTCGCAGTGTTGCCAATAGGGAAGGTGCGGGCCAGATCCGAGTTCCTGGCCTTGACCTGGGCGACCACGGGGATGAATTCCGAGGACGGACTCTCCAGCTGGATGGCCACCCTGGACCCGTCGATCCGAACGCTGCGGGCGACGGCCGCCCTGCGGTCGGCGAAGATCTGCAGGCCGGCCTCTGGATGCCACTTCGGCCGCAGGACCACGCGGTCCTGGCTGTGGCTCATCGACAACGACTGGGCGGATCCGCCCATGGTCCGGGAGGTAAAGGGGCTCTCCCGGACAAGGTTGCCGAGCCTGACCTCCACGGAGACCGACCAGCGCGCCATCTTGCCGTCTACATACGGCAGCGACTTGAGCAGATCGGCCAGATCGACAACTGCGGTGAATGCGGAGTCGTCATGGTTCACCCAATGATGCCGGGCACGGACAGTCGCTTCGGGATTGTGCGCACGCGCCACGGGAACACGGACGACTTCCCCGCGCTCGGTGTCGCGGACGACGACGTGCACGGTTTGCGGCTTCTGCCGCGGATCCGTGTTCGTCAAATAGGCCCACCCGGACACCTCGAGTTTCTCCGGTGACAGCCATCTGGCCCGGTCCAGGACGGACTCGACCTGCAGGTCCTCCCGCGGAATCCGCAACAGGCTGCGCGGAACGGCGTATTCCGGCTCGGAGGTGAACGGCAGAACAGCAAAGACGTCCTCGCCGTCGTGCTCCACCGGATGGGACCGCAGATCCCGTCCACGCCGGTTAAGGAATTCCTCGACGACGGTCCTGGGCTGGGTCAGCGCCAGGTAGACGAAGACACGGTTCTGCGGAGAAACGTTCGAATGCTCCAGCAGCTCCTCTACCGAAACGACAAACCTGATCATCCGGATCAGTTCGTCGTAGGCTTCGTGGTCGAGTGAGCGGGACTGTCCCAGGTAGTTTGGGAAATGGTACTGCAGCAGGGTCCATTGCCAGGCCTTGGTAATCTCGGCATCATCAAGACTGGCCAGGTAGTTCCTGGTCAGCTGGATGGCCTCGAACCTGGACCGGATCTTTTCGGCCGTGTACATGTTCTGGCTGAGCGAGGAACCGTCCTCGCGAATGAGCCAGCGGTAGGTGGTGGCCTTCAGGACGTCGATGGATCGGGCAGACGTCAGTGCGTTGGTGATGACGGGCTGGTCCTCGAACAGCACACCCTCGCGGAAGGCAAAGTTCTGCCGCTGCCAGAAGTCCCTGCTGTAGATCTTGTTCGGGGAATAGAAATCCCGCAGGATCTCCGGAAAATCCGCAGCATTAATCCCGAGCCGGTCCTCGCCGTGGACGCGCTTGACCCATTCCGGAGTGATGATCTTGCCGTTACGGCTCCGGACCATGGCCCCAATGACGATTTCGGAGCCTGTCAGCCGGGCAGAGGCCATCATTTGCGCGTAGGCGTCCACGGGGATCTCGTCGTCGGAATCCACGAACGTGATGTAGTCGCCCCGGGCCTCGGCAATACCGGTATTCCGTGCGGCGCCCAGGCCGCCGTTTTCCCGCCGCACGATCCTGATCCTGCGGTCCAGCGAGGCAAATTTGCTGGCAATCGCAAATGAATTATCGGGCGAACCGTCATCGACAACGATTATTTCGATATTGCGGTATGACTGGTTGCTCAGGCTTTGCAGGCAGTCGGCCAGATACTTCTCAACGTTGTAGACAGGAACGATGACCGACAACAGCGGCTGCCGGTCCTTCAGGCCGGGCTTTTGCCGCGCCGCCCCACGGCCCAGCAGCATTTTGGAGGTCTTCCTAATGCTCCGGGGCACAAACCTCTTCCACCGCCTCCCGTACTTTCCGAACCGGATTGCCTGGGCGGTGTCCTGCTTGCTTGTTGCCATGCTGTCTTTCCTTGTCACTGTCCCACGTTGCGCCGAAGGCGGTACCCCGTCCTAGCGGACGATGTCGGCGTCGTCCACCAGAGAGGCCACGGACAGCGGGTCGATCTTGCGCACGTCAATGACGTGGCCGGTCTTTTCCGAGATAAGGATGTCAAGGGAAGCCTGGGCAACCGTCTCGGACTCAAGCAGGCCGGCAGGGTCCTCCTTGCCGAATGCCTTGGTGCGCATGGGCGTGCCGGTGCGTTCGGGGTTCACGCAGTTGACACGGACGCCGTCCTCGGACCACTCGTCAGCCAGGGCCTGGGTCAGGTTCACGGTGGCGGCCTTGGCGGAGCTGTAGAGGCTGTAGCTGGCCCGTCCGCGGGTGTAGGAGCTGGAGGTGAACAGCAGCAGGGAGCCGCCGGTCTTCTTCAGCTCCGGGTAGAAGGTCTGCGCCACCAGCACCGGGCCGATGTAGTTGATTTCGGTGGACTCGTAGATGGTCTCATCCGAGGCCTCGCTCAGCAGCCCCCGCGGCAGCACGCCGGCGGTGTTGACCACGTAGTCGATGCGGCCGGTTTCGGCCAGGACTTCGTCCCGGGCAGCCACCAGGTCCTCGCGGCGGTTCACATGGGTCCTGGTCGTGGACCGCGAGAAGCTCTTGACCACCGCGCCGTAGCGGGCGGCCATCGCGGCAATGTCCGCGCCAATCCCGTACGAGCCGCCGAAGATCACGACGGTCTTGCCTTCAAGCGCTGCCCGGTAGCCCTCTTCGCTCGACGGCGCCGGCACGTCATTGCTGGTGAGCTGGAACAGCTTGTCCGCAATGTAGATGTCGATCGGCTCGGTGACCTTCATGTTCCGGTCATCGCCCGGGACCACGGCGACCGGGACCTCCGGCGTGTATTTGAGGACGACGGTGCAGTCGTCGGTGGCGGCAAACTCCGGGTCCTTGGCAGCCTCCGCGTAGGCGGACCGGATGACGCTGAGCTTGAAGGCCTGCGGGGTCTGGCCGCGGCGCAGCATGGCCCGCGGCGGGACCGAGCTGATCACGGGGTAGCCGTCCACTTCCTTGGCGCCGACGGCAATGATGGTGTCCGCGGAGGGAATGGCCACGTCCACCGCTCCGTGGCTGTCCAGCGCGGTGACGACGTCGGTGACGATGCGCGGCGACAGCAGCGGCCTGACCGCGTCGTGGAGGATGACGTTGCACTCGTCGTCGTCCAGCGCGGCCAGGGCACGCTGGGTGGTGTCGTTGCGGTTGTCGGCGCCCTCGAGGATCTGCGTGACCTTCCCGAAGTCATTCCGCTTGACGATCTCCCGCACCTTGTCCAGGTAGCCGGGAGTCATCATGACGATGACATCGTCAATGGCCGGATGGCTGTTGAGGACGTCCAGGGTGTGTTCCATGATGGGCCGGCCGGCGATCTTGATCAGCTGCTTAGGAATGTTCAACCCCACCCGGGACCCAACGCCTCCGGCAAGTACGACCGCAACGTTCCGTAGCTGAGACAAAGAATTACTCCTAAGTTAATCAATCCGATGGCCAAAGAGCCCCGGCAAGTTTATCAGCGCGCCTCCGGCCCGCCGGACACCCGCGCATGCTAGCGCGGCAGGGTGAGCAGGGCCTTGACCGCGTGGTGGTCGGAGGGAATGGTCCCGACGAACCGGCCCGTCGTCGGATCGATGTCCGCCACCAGCTCCCACTTCTTCACGGCCACATCATTGGAGACCATCACGTAGTCGATCTGCGTGCCGTAGGTGCTTGGCGGCGGATTCAGGAAACCGTGGCTGCTGTTGAAGTTGGCCTTGGTCCTGGGTACGTCCAAACCGGCCGTATCGGCCAGCCCGCCCGCCAGCAGGGCCGAGACCGGCCTGTGGTCCTCGTGCGAGTTCAGGTCCCCGAGCAGCACCACCGGCAGGCCGGCCAGCCCGGGTGTGCCCTCCAGAGCGGCCAGGATGGTGTTGACCTGGGCCACCCGGCGGTCCTCGTCGGCTCCGCGCTTGGTGATGCCCGCGGCGTACAGATGGGTATTGACGGCGGCAAAACGTACGCCGCTGCCGTCCAGCTTTTCAAAGACCTGCCAGCTGGCGGCGTAGCCGCTCCCCCGGCCGTCCGGATTCGGCAGGCTGATCCTGCCGCCCTTCCCTACCGGTTTCACGGCGGACGCCTTGTAGAAGATGTGGTTGCCGTCCAGCTGGTATTCGTCCTTCCAGCAGCCTTCCGTGCCGCACTGCTGGTACGAATAGAGTCCGTCCGTCCCCGTCAGCGCGCGCTTGTAGCCCTTGGGGGCCAGGATTTTCCGCAGGTCTTCCCACTGCGGCGTTACCCCGTCGCCGCCGGGGTAGTCATCGGAGGCATAGGCTTCCTGCACGCCGACCACGTCCGCCCCGCTGTTGCCAATGGTCGCGGCGACGGCCTGCTTGCGGTAGTTCCAGCGGCGGCTGCTCACTGCGCCGTCGCGATTGGCCGACAGGACGTTGAACGTCATGGCCGTGAGCGGAACCCCGGCGGCCAGCGTCGAGGCGGACACGGCACCGCTGTAGGCGCTGCGGGCGATGTTCTGTTCCAGGCCGTTGATGGTCCGGACCTGGAAGTAGTACTTTTTGCCCGGCTCGAGGGAGTTGAACGTCAGCCGGGTGCGGCCGTCCGTCGTCGTCAGCGTCTTGACGGTGTTCTCGAAACCGCTGTCCGTGGCAACGCGCACCTGGTACTGCCGGGCGTTCCACGCCTGGCTCCAGCTCAGCGTCGCCCCGTTCGGCGAGGTCCGCACCACCTTCAGCCCCTGGGGAACGGACGGCTTGAGGTTGGCCTCGAACTTCGGCGAATGCCGCACGTTCGTGGTGTTGGATTTGTTGAAGGCCAGGATCCGGTAGTAGTAGCTCTTGCCGGGTTTCGTGGCCTTCAGGTTCGTGTCGACGTACCAGCTGTTACTGGTCTTCACCTTCACCAGGTTGGCGCTGAAGTCCCGGGTGGTCGAACGCCAGACTTCGAACCGGGTGGCGTACTTCGGCCGGGTCCAGCTGATGCCGATGCTGGAACCGGACCTGGGCTTGACGTTGATGGTGGTGAACTCCCGCGGCCAGAAGCACTTCAGGGTCACCTTCTTGGTGCTGGAATAACTGCTCGAGGCACTCGAGCCATTGTTCGCCCTGACCTTGAAGTAGTACGTGGTGCAGTTCTTCAGCTGGATCGGCTTCCGGGTGGTTTTGCTGGTCTTGAAATACTGCACGCCGGAAGTGAACGTGGCATTCGTCGCCAGCTTGCCGGTATAGCTGGTGGCGCCGGCTACCCGGTCCCAGCGGAAGGTGAAGCTCTCGTACTTAACCTCCGTGATGGCCAGGCCTGTCGGTCTGGCCGGCCGGGACGCGGCATCGGCCGCAGGTGCCGTGAGCTGGACCGACCCAAGCGCCATGAGGACGGCCGCCAGAAAAGCCAGAATGCGTTGTGCCACAGTTCTTCCTTGCCAGAACAGAAGGGGGAATGGAGCGCACCCCGGAGATTGAATACCTGAATTTCGAGCCAAGGCCGCAGGAAATTACCTTTAACCTTCGGGCTCGACGATAATAGTGGGGCGCCCGGCCCCAAGGGAATCCTCGACGCCGGTTCCTGCCTTCAGCGGGCGGAAACTGCGGCCGCCGGCACGCCGATCAGCTCCAGGGCAGCCTCGATGAATGGTTCCGCAGCCCGCGGCCCGATCACTTCCCCGAGGCAGTACTTCCGGCGCGCCGCGCGCTGTTCCGCCAGCGGGTCGGCGCCGAGCAGGTTGTCCAGGGCCGTGCCCAGCGTGGACAGGTCCTTCTCGATCACGTACGCGGCCTGTGCCGAGGGGAACTCCGCCACGAACGCCTGGCCGCTGGCCGTCATCGCGGTCATGGCATACGGTTTGCCGGAGGCCAGGTACTCGGAAGCGATGCTGGACACGTCGGTAACCAAGGCATCGGACAGGTTGAAGCAGCCGGCGACGTCGAGGTCCTTTTCGGCGGCCGGGCCGAAGACGTGCTTGCGGCCCGTCTGCTGTGCATCCTTGCGGAGCATGTCGTGGATCTTCCGCACCGAGCCCTTGTCCGCGGGAATGCCGTAGCTGAGCGGATGCGGCCGGAACACCACCGTAGCGCCGCGGTCCAGCAGCTCCCGGACAATGGCCGGCCCGATGGGCAGGGAGGTGTAGCTGGTGCTGGGGCGGCCGCCCTGCCAGGTCGGTGCGTAGAGCACCGTGGGATTTGGCGGTACGGCGGCATCTTCGCGGAAATCGATATTTTCAACCTGCGGACGTCCGACAAGTTCGAACTTGGCGCGGGGAACATCGATGCCGTGGGCGGCGTAGCGCGCGACGCCCTGTTCGCCGCAGACGAAAAGCTTGTCATAGGTGGCGTGCCGCGGATGGAAGTTGGCTTCCTTGTCCGAATCCCCGTGGTTCAGCCACACATGGGTGAGCTTCCGGTAGCGCTGGAAGGCCGCGTTCGCCGGGCTGCCCTGCACGTAGAAGGCCGCCTTCAGGCTGGGGACCACCAGCCGGTCCAGCGCCCCGGCGACGCCGTCGAGCAGCCCGATGACCGGCGCATTGGTCAGCCGTCCGATGACGGGCACGGTGGCCCCGTGCTTGGAAATGACCACAAACGGACGGCCCAGGCGTTCCAGGTACGGCAGCCACATGCCCAGCTGGTACTCGGCGCCCTTGACCGCTGCGTAGTACACGGCGAATTCCGGCTCGTGCGCTTTCAGCAGCTTCGGCAGCAGGTCATAGTTGCGCTTGCTGGTGGCCCGGGCGATCAGCGCCTGGCCAAGCACCCGGCCCTGCGGCCACAGCTGCAGCACGGCCACGATGAACAGGATCCAGGCCGGCACCCGGAAGACGGCCAGCAGGACGGCCAGGCCGATCACCATCAGGTTGTTGCGCGTCACGGCAGCGGCCGGAACCTTGGCGGACGGCATGGCAAAGCTTCCCGGCAGATTCGCGGTCTGCTGCCGTTGTCCGTTCAGCAGGCGCTTAATGAGCGGCTCCTGGAGGGCGGCAACGATCGTGATGCCCATTGCGGCGCCGCTCCACAGCGCGTCCTCCGGCCGGAGGCGGGCGTAGAAGGCGGCGGCGGTCACGGCCAGCACCACGCGGAGGGAAACGTAGCTGGCCAGCAGCCCGGGCTGGGACGGGCGGCGCAGCGGCCTGCGCTTGAGCCAGACGACGGCGAGGTACGGCAGCGCCGCGATGCATGCGCCGGCCACGGCTGCCACGACAGTTGCCGATGACAGCACCAGGATGCAGCCAGCCACCGCCAGGACGCCGAGACCGAGGCTCAGCGCAAGGCCTTTCGCGTCACCCGGCAGGGTTTTGAGGGCGCTGACGATTCCGATGCCGCCCTGTGGCACGGTACCGCCGCCCACGGTCAGCTCAGCTCCTTGACGATCTGGCTGATGCTGTCGAGCGTGCGCTTGAGCTCTTCCACATGGCGCTCGTCGAAGGCGCTGAGCACCCGCTTCATCTCGGTGGTCGAGATTCCGCTGGTCCTGGGCAGGTAGACGACCTCGACCTTATCTTCGAGATCGTCGAACTTTCCCTTCCAGTCCTCCCCGATCCCGAAGACATCGACGTTGTACTTTTCGATGTCCTCGCGCTTCTGCGCCCAGTTTTCCTCCGGGATGGCCAAATCCACGTAGCGGATGGCGCGCACGATCTCGATGCGCTGCTCGAAGGGCACCACCGGCTTCTTGCCCTTGATGGCGTTGAATTCGTCAGTGGAAACCCCGACAATCAGCCGGTCCCCCAGTTCGCTCAGCCGCTTGAGAATATTCAAATGGCCGATATGGAACAAGTCGAATGTCCCATATGTCAGGACCGTTCTGCCCACGGGAAGTTCCCCATCCTTGTCGTTTACCTCAGGTTTGCCTGCCAGCCATCTTAGGCCAGCGACGGCAAATCGCCTGCGGACAGCCGTCGTGGCCTAGATCACAGGCCAGCGGCCCGCCGCGCCCATCCGGAGCACGGTGGACCACTTCAGCTTCCGGCGGTTCTCCCCCGGGCCCCACGGATCCTGCCGCCAGCCGGCCAGCCAGCCGGCGAACCAGGGCTTGAGCTGTCCCGGATTCCGGCGCGAGCGGGCCAGCTGGACCAGGGTCCAGGACCCCACATAGGCCCAGCTGAACGGCCAGCGCAGGTTGCGGCGGGCCAGCCAGACGCGGTTGCGTGCGTTGAGCCGGAAGAATTCCTCGTGCCGGCGCGGATCGATCACCGGGTGGCCGGCGCGCAGGTCGCCGGCGTACCAGGTGCGGAACCCGGTGTCCCAGACCCGCCAGGCGAATTCGACGCCCTCGTGGGCGTACCAGAAGGGGGCCGGCCAGCCGCCGGTGCGGTCGAACACGTCGCGGCGCATGGCAATGGCCATTTCCACCACGGAAAACACGTTGCCGGAGGCGTGCGCGCTGCCCTTGCGCAGCCGCGGAATCCAGCGCTGCGGGGCGGCAGGGTCCGCCGGGTCCTCGATCCGGGGCTGGACCATGCCGATCTCCGGCCGGGCCCGGAACAGCCGCGCGCAGGAGAGCAGGAAGTCCTCGTCCGGCAGCCAGGCGTCGTCGTCGAGGAAGAAGAGATACTCCCCCGAAACCTGCGGCACGCCGGCGTTGCGTCCGGCCGGGATGCCGAGGTTTTCCTCCAGGTGCAGGGCCTTGAACCCCGCGGGCAGGCCTTCGGGCCGCCAGCCGTTGCCGACGACGACGACGTCCAGGCTCACCCCGCGCTGGGCCCGCAGCGAGGCGAAGCCGCGCCGCAGCTCCTCGGGCCGGGTGCCCTGGGTCAGGATGACGACGCCGAAGGTGGGCGCCGCCGTCGAGCCGTCCGCCGTCGTCGTGCGCCCTTCGCTTCCGGGCACGGCGCTCACCTGCGCAGCCTCGGGGACGCCATGATGGCCATGAAGTGGCCGACGTTGACGAACAGCACGGCCGGGACCAGCACGTACAGCAGCCACCGCTCCCCCAGGACCGGGTCGGCCGCGCCCCCGAACAGCAGGGAAACCACCGAGGCGGCCAGGACCAGCAGGCTCATCTCCACCGAGTGCAGCACCCGGTGGAAGGGCACAAAGCGCGCCAGCCGGCGCAGCCGCCCGACCAACGAGGCGGCCGGCACGGCCTTGGCCTCGGCGGTGTCCGGCAGCTTGTCCAGCCCGGCCAGCGCGCGGGAGGCGTGGACCATCTCGTTCTGGGCCTTGTTCAGCACAATGAGCAGGGCCAGGACAGCGCCGAGGAACATGTGGAACCAGGCCAGGTGCAGCAGGGAGCGGTCCGGGTCCGGCCCGAGCAGGCCGAAGCCGCCGAGGCAGCGTGCGGCCAGGGCCAGCGGGATCAGGCCCTCGGTGGTGTAGTGGCCGATCTTGTCCAGGAAGATCCCCTTGGGGCTCTGCGTCCCGCGCCAGCGGGCCACCTCGCCGTCGCTGCAGTCGAAGTACAGCTGCAGCTGGGAGCAGAAGACGGCCAGCAACGGGCCCCAGATGCCGGGAATGAGCAGGCAGGCGGAGATGGCCCAGCCGGAGAGGATCATCAGGCCGGTCACGCCGTTGGCGGAGATCGGGGTGCGCACCAGCATGCTGGTGAGGTAGATGGAGATGTGCCGCAGATACAGCTCGGCGGTCCAGTGCTCGGCGTTCTTGCGGCTGCGCACCTCCGGGGGCTGGGCGACGGCGCGCAGCTGCTCGAGCGTGGGGCGGGCCGGACGCGCCGGAGGCAGGATCCCGGTCACGGCTTCCTCCGGCTGGTATCCACCGTGCCGGCGGCACCGAGCAGCCGGCCGCGCAGGTAGCCCAGCCCCCAGCTGACATGGATGCTCGGCAGCACGGCGAACAGCCGCAGCCGTTCGGGCCGGTCCAGGTCCTGCCGGGCGGTGGCGTAGGCCACTCCCGCGCCGTAGAGCGCCGGGAACAGGGCCGCGGCGGCTGCCGAAGCCCTCAGCCAGGCCGGCCAGCGGCGGGTAAGGCCGGAGGCGGACAGCGCTCCGGCGGCGGCGTCGGCAGCCAGGCCCGCAACCAGCAGCGGCGGCAGGAAGTGCCGCACGGACTTGCCTTCCTTGTGCCGGCGGGCCAGTTCCGCCCGCCAGATGCCGGAGGCGTAGAACTGCCGCACGAGCTTGCCCCAGCTGGCACGCGGCCAGTAGGTGACCTTCAGTTCCGGGTCGAACCAGACCTGGTAGCCGGCCTGGCGCAGGCGCAGGCACATGTCCCAATCCTGGCCGCGCCACAGGGATTCCTCGAAGTAGCCGACGGCGTCGAGGGCTTCGCGGCGGAACACGCCGAGGTAGGCCGATTCGGCTGGCCCTTCCGGGGCGCCGCTGTGGTAGGCGGCCCCGCCCAGTCCCAGCGGGGAAACGTAGGCTGCGGCCACCGCGCGCTGGAACGGGGTCCTGCCCTGGGCGTCCATCAGCCCGCCGACGTCGGCGGCCCCGGTGCGCCGCAGGGTGGCCACGGCCCGCTCCGTGTAGTGCGGTTCGAGTTCGGTATGGGCATCCACTCGGACGACCACCGGGTACCGGGACGCGTCCAGGGCCAGGTTCAGCCCCGCCGGCGTCCGGCCGGTGGGGCTGTCCACGCTGCGCAGCCGCGGCTCGCCGGCCTGGAGCCTGGCCACGATCTCATTGGTCCCGTCCGTGGACGGTCCCAGCGCCAGCACAACCTCCTTGGGCCCGGCGTAGTCCTGGGCCAGGATGCTGCGCACGGCAGCCTCGATGTGCGCCGCCTCGTTGAGGATCGGCATGATGTAGGAGACCCCGGGGTTCGGCTCCAGCGGGGACAGGGCGGGCATGGCAGGCACTACTTCTTGGTTTCCTTGTAGGCGTCCACAACTTCCTTCGGGTCCCCGTCCATTTCCAGCACGCCCTTGTTGATCCAGATGACCCGGCTGCAGGTGTCCAGGATGGACTTCATCGAATGCGAGACCAGGAACACCGTGCCGGCGTTTTCGCGGATTTCCCGGATGCGCGCCTCGCTGCGCTGGCGGAACCGCTGGTCGCCGACGGCCAGCGCCTCGTCCACGATCAGGATCTCGTGCTGCTTGGCGGCGGCGATGGCGAACTTGAGCCGGGCCTGCATGCCGGAGGAATAGGTGCGCATCGGCAGGTCGATGAATTCCTCCAGCTCGGCAAAGCTGACGATCTCATCGCGCAGCGCATCGATCTCGGACTTGGCGAAGCCCAGGGCCAACCCGCCGAGCATGATGTTCTTCTCGCCGGAAAGCTCCGGGATCAGCGCCGCGCCGACGCCGAGCAGATTGGGCCGGGACGAGGCGTAGACAGCTCCCTGGCTGGGCGGGGTCAGGCCCACCATGGCGCGCATCAGGGTGGACTTGCCCGAACCGTTCGAGCCGATGACGCCGATGGACTCGTTTTCGTACGCGGTGAAGGACACCCCCTTGAGGGCGTGCACGGTGCGCAGCCCGCGGGTGCGGCTGAGCAGCGAGCTGCCGGTGCCGGGGGCGCGCCGTCCGGCGGCATGCACCCTGTACTCCACATGCAGGTTGTCGACGACGACAACGGGCTTCCTGCCGTCCGATGCGGCCGCGGGTTCGCTCAACTTTTCTCCGGTTTCAGTCAACCCGGCCATAACGCTCCTCGGCAGACCAGAAGAACAGGACTCCGGCCATGAACACCAGCACGGCCCAGACGGTGAAGTACAGCCAATAGACCGGCTGGTAGGTCATCCCCGGCATCAGCACGCCGCGGGCAATCGAGAGCATCTCGTGGAGTGGATGGAAATCGAACAGGCGCACCGCCCACGGGTGGTTCTTAAGGATCCTATCGATGGAGAACAGCACGCCGGAGGTGTAGAAGAGGATCCGGGTAATCAGGGGCAGCAGCTGGGTCAGGTCCCGGATGTGGACCGTCAGCCGTGCCCCGATCAGGGCCACTCCCATATTGAAGACGGTAAAGATCGCCAGCAGCGGAACGATGAGCAGCCACTCGACGGTGATCGGGGCCCCGAGGATGAGGATGTAGACGGCCATGACGGCCAGCATCGGCACCAGGGTCATCAGCTGCTGGATCACCGTGGAGACCGGCAGCGTGATGCGCGGAAATGCCAGGGACTGGACCAGCGACCCGTTGCCGGTAATCGACTTGGCGCCGGCGGTCATCGAGGTGGAAAAGAATTCGAACAGGAACACGCCGATGACCACGTATATGGGAAAGTTTTCCGGCCGGTTGCTGCCCTGCAGCACCCCGAAAATCACCCCGTACATCAGCGCGTTGAGCGTGGGCTTGATGAAGATCCACATCATGCCCAGGCGGTTGCGCTCATTGGACGCCTCGATCTTGTACCGCGCCATGGCGATGGCGAAGTCACGCCTCCGCCAAGCCTCTGCCAGGTATTTCGGCAGGGACGGACGGGCACCGACTCGGCGGAGTCCGTTCCGTTCCGAATATTCGGCAAGGCTCATGCCAGCTTTTTTCCTCACACGATAGGTCTGTGGCGGCTGCCGTGACGGTCCCCCAACACTCTGCGGCGCACATATCAGTGTAGTTGATCCGGCGCCCCGGGCTGAGAGTCGACGCGGGGTCCCAATCCCTAGAACAACCGGCGGTCCGCCGGATCCATGTACTTCTTGCGGAACAGCCGCCGCGTTTTGGGGTCCAGGAACACCAGGTACAGGGCGAAGCCGACGGCGGTGAGGCCGGCCAGCAGCCGTGCCGCGTTCAGGTCGATGGCGATATACGGGAAGATGTCCAGCTGGTCCGAGATGGCGTAGATCATCAGGAACGAGGTGATGGCGTAGACGGTGCGCACCTGCCAGTCATTGCGGATGCCCGTGGCCGCAAACAGCGGCAGCAGCCACACCACGTACCAGGGCTGGATCATCGGGGCCAGGAAGACGACGGCGGCCAGCGCCAGCGCCAGCCGGCGCACGATGCGGTCGTAGCCGCCGCGGAACATCATGACCAGCACCACCAGGACGGCTGCCACCTTCCCGGCGTCATACACCAGGTCCTGGACCACGCCGCCCTCGAACCCGAGGGCGTCCGTGATCACATACAGAATCATGCCCAGCAGGCCCACCGGGGCGTACCAGATGAAGAGGCCGGCCCCCTGGGTGCTCAATGCCCCGATCCAGCCGAATCCCAAGCCGTTGATCACACCCAGCACAGCCAGCATGCCCAGGGACAGCCCCGCGGTCAGGGCCCAGAAGGCGAACTTGCGCCTCCAGCCTGCCCCGCGGCCGGCCCAGAGCAGCCCGATGAAGGGCAGGAAGATCAAGGTGATGGGCTTGATACCCACGGAGAGCGTGACCAGCACGATGCCCAGCAGCGGGCGCTTGGTGGCGGCATAGTAGAGGCCGCCCAAGGCCAGGCCGAGCATCAGCGCATCATTGTGGATGCTGGCGATGAAGGTGGTCAGGAACAGCGGGTTGGCGCAGGTCAGCCACAGGGCCCGGTTGGGATTGATGCCGTGCAGCTCGGCGAGCTTGGGCCCGTAGTAGATGCACATCACCACGCCGGCCAGGGCCAGCAGGCGGAACAGGATGATCGCGAACTCCGGGTGGCCGCCGGTGAACCAGACAACGAACTCCTCCAGCCAGAGGAAGATCGGCCCATACGGCGTGGGACTGCGGGCCCACATGTCGTCCGCCCCGGTCTGCAGGTAGTTCTGCAGCTGGTCATACCCCTCCACGTAGGGGTTGAGGTTGTTGACCATGACCTTGCCTTGGGCAATGTAGGCGTACACGTCCCGGCTGAAGAGCGGGATGCTCAGCGCGAGCGGGGCGCCCCAGGCCGCGATCGCCGCCAGGGTGGCCCGCCGGGCCTCCGGTCCCCAGGCGGTGAACTGCTGGCCCAGGCGCAGCCAGGACCGCACCAGCAGCATGCCGCCGATGGCGAGCAGCAGCACGGAGACGATTACCCCGGCCGGCTCCAGCCGGAGCCAGATCAGCAGCGGCCACCGGCGCAGCACGGAGACCGACGCCAGCCAGCCCACGCCCAGCGAGCCGAAGAACATCAGCACGGACCCCAGCGCGCCCTCAAGGATGGTGCGCGTGTAGTGGCCCCTGCCGTCGGCGGCGTCGGCTAACGGCAGCGGATCGGTCGCAGGGCTGGGGGCAGTCACCCGAGGGATTTTATCAGTACGCCTCAGGCACAACACGGTACATTTGAGCGGTGCCTATCTCTAACGAACATATTGTCTGGATTGACTGCGAAATGACCGGCCTGGACATCGAAGCCGACGCCCTGATCGAGGTGGCGGTCCTGGTCACGGACTCCGAACTGAACGTGCTGGGCGACGGTGTGGACGTGGTCATCAAGCCCTCCGAGGAGGCGCTCACGCAGATGACGGACTTCGTCCGGGAGATGCACATCACCTCCGGGCTGCTGGCGGAACTGTCCGGCGGCCTCGGCATGCAGGAGGCCGAGGACCGGGTCATGGAGTACATCACCAAGTGGGTGCCCGAGCCGCGCAAGGCCCAGCTGGCCGGCAACTCCGTCGGCACCGACCGCACCTTCCTGGTCCGCGACATGCCCCGTGTGGTGGACCACCTGCACTACCGCGTCATCGACGTCTCCACCATCAAGGAACTCGCCCGCCGCTGGTTCACCCGGGCCTACTTCCAATCCCCGGCCAAGCTCGGCGGCCACCGTGCGCTCGGCGACATCAAGGATTCAATCAACGAACTGCGCTACTACCGGCAGGCGGTCTTCGTCCCCTCCCCCGGCCCGGATTCGGCCACGGCCAAGGAGATTGCGGCCGCCGTTGCCGCCCAGCATCAGGACTGAGCTGTTAACTGCATCACATTTCCGCCGAATCCGGGGAAATCGGGCCAAATGGTCAAAACCCTGCCGGAAAGCATGTAGACTTATCTGCGTTGCTTTTCTTGGTTGGGAAACGGAACCAAGGGGCACGCGGTGGGTATAGCTCAGCTGGCAGAGCGCCTGGTTGTGGTCCAGGAGGTCGCGGGTTCAATCCCCGTTACTCACCCCGAAGGGGCCGGCAGCTGCGACCGGTCCGGCGGAAGCCGCCCTGGCATTGGTCCGGGGCGGCTTCTTTCATGTCCGGGCCGCTGCCGCCCGGCTTCCGTTGACTACCGCCGCCTGTGGAGGACCCTCGTTTTGGAACGCAATCTCTACGAAGAAGACCACGGCCATTTCCGCGAGCTTGCCGCGGAGTTCAATGCCCGCGAAGTGGCACCGCATTACCAGCAGTGGGACGAAAAGCACATGATGCCCGGGGAGCTGTGGAGTACCGCAGGCGCGCAGGGCCTGCTGGGCCTGGCGGTACCGGAGGAGTTCGGCGGCCTGGGCCTGGCCGACTACCGTTTCCGCGCCGTGCTGGACGAGGAGTTCGCCAAGGCGAACCACCTCGCCGTCGCCCTGGCCTTCCACCTGCACGACGACCTGGTCCTCCCCCACCTGCTGGCCTACGGCTCGGACGAGCTGAAGGAATACTGGCTGCCGGGCATGGTCAGCGGGGACAAAATCACCTCGGTGGCCATGACCGAACCCGGCGCCGGCTCGGACCTGCGCGGCGTCCGGACCAAGGCCGTCCGGGACGGGGACGATTGGCTGGTCAGCGGCCAGAAGACGTTCATCGGCAACGGGGTGAGCGGCGACGCCGCCCTGGTGCTGGCCCGCACCGACGGCTCAAGCGGCCGGGGCGCGGCGGACTCCTTCTCCCTGTTCATGGTGGAGAAGTCCGAGGGCTACTCCACCGGCAGGCAGCTGGACAAGATGGGCCTGAAGGCCTCCGACACCGCCGAACTGTTCTTCGACAACGTGCGGGTTCCGGGCATGAACCTGGTCGGCGAGGAAGGCCGCGGACTCGAGTACGCCGCCGGCCAGCTGCCGCAGGGGCGCCTGGCCATCGCCGTGGCCGCCTCCGCCGTCGCCCGCGCCGTCTACAACGAGACGGTCGGCTACACCCGGGAGCGCAGCGCCTTCGGCGAACGCATCCTGGATTTCCAAAACAGCCGCTTTGCGCTGGCCGACATCCGCACCGAGGTGGACGCCACCGAGGCCTATGTGGACAAGGCCATCCTCGCCTTCAACGAGGGCAGGCTGGACGCGGTGTCCGCCGCCCAGGTCAAGCTCTTCGCCAGCGAACGGGTCAAGTCCGTCACGGACCGCTGCCTCCAGCTGCACGGCGGCTATGGCTACATCATGGAGTACCTGGTGGCCCAGGCCTTCCTCGCCTCGCGGCTGCTGACCATCTTCGGCGGCACCAGCGAGATCATGCGCGAAGTCATCGGCCGTGACATCGCTTCGTGCCAAGAACAAGGAGAAAGATGAGCATCCGACCCGTCACCATCACCGGTGAGCCCGTGCTGCACCGCCGTGCCGCGGAGGTGGAATCCTTCGACGACGCGCTGCGGACCCTGGTCGAGGACATGTACGAGACCATGGACGCCGCCCACGGCGTCGGCCTGGCCGCGCCCCAGGTGGGCGTGGGCCTGCGGCTGTACACCTACCATTTCGCCAACGAGGACGGGGCGCCCGAGCGCGGCGTGGTCATCAACCCGGCGCTGACGCTGTCCAAGGTCTCGGGGGCCGAGCCGGACCCGGACGAGGAGACCGAGGGCTGCCTGTCCGTGCCGGGGCTGAGCTATCCGCTCAAGCGCGCCGAGTGGGTGCGGGTGCGGGGCTTCGACGTGGACGGCAAGCCGCTGGATTTCGAGGCCACCGGCTGGTTTGCCCGCGTAATGCAGCACGAGTACGACCATCTGGACGGCAAGCTCTACGTGGACCGGCTCAACGACCGGTGGGGCAAGCGGGCGCGCAAGCAGATCAAGAAGGAAGGCTGGGGCGTGCCCGGGCTCACCTGGCTGCCCGGTACCGACCCGGACCCCTTCGGGCACTGAGAGTGGGGCGCTCCCGCAGTGTCGCTGACGCGCCACAGCGGGTCCCTCGCGCCCCACTCTTCACGAAGCTCCACCGGTGCCCGGCTTGGACGACCGCCGGAGCCTGCCAAGCCCCGGATCAGGAATCGGTGAACCCGGAGCGGTGCTCGAGTTCGCAGCGCTGCAGGTCTTCGGTAGCCACCTCCAGGAGCCGGGAGAGCTCGGCCACCCGCTTTGCCGTCACGTCCCCCCGGGCGTAGGCGGCCTTCGCCGCATCGAGGAGGCGGACCGCCTCCTTGTAGTTGGCCTGTGCCCGCTGCCACCGTGTCATCTCAGTCATGTGGGTCATTCTAGGAACGCCCCCTGTCCAAAAGCCATAGCCGAGCCCGGCATGCCGAAGGGCCGGCGGCGGATACCCGCCACCGGCCCTTCGGACCCTTGCCTCAGACTCAGACAGTCGCCGTGAGTGTCTCGCCCTGGCGCACGGCCGGGAAGGACTGCGGGTTGACGCCCGCAATTTCCTCGAGCACGCGGATCACCTGGCAGCTGTAGCCGTACTCGTTGTCGTACCAGACGTAGACGACGGCGTTCTTGCCGGTGGCGATCGTGGCCAGGCCGTCCACGATGCCGGCGCGGCGGGAACCGACGAAGTCCGTGGAGACCACCTCCGGGGAGTCGATGTAGTCGATCTGCTTGCGCAAGTCCGAGTTCAGCGACATGCCGCGCAGGTACTCGTTGATGCTTTCCTTGGTCGCTTCCTGCTCCAGGTTCAGGTTCAGGATGGCCATGGAGACGTCCGGGGTGGGGACGCGGATGGCATTGCCGGTCAGCTTGCCCTCGAGCTCGGGCAGCGCCTTGGCCACGGCCTTGGCGGCACCGGTCTCGGTCAGCACCATGTTCAGCGCCGCCGAGCGCCCGCGGCGCTCGCCCTTGTGGAAGTTGTCGATCAGGTTCTGGTCATTGGTGTAGGAGTGGACCGTCTCCACGTGCCCGTGCACAATGCCGTACTTGTCATTGAGGGCCTTCAGCACCGGGGTGATGGCGTTGGTGGTGCAGGAGGCTGCCGAGACGATCTTGTCCTCGCCGGTGATGGCGCCGTGGTTCACGCCGTGGACGATGTTCTTCAGGCCGCCCTTGCCCGGGGCGGTGAGCACCACGCGGGAGACACCGGGGCACTGCAGGTGCTGGGACAGGCCGGCCTCGTCACGCCACTTGCCGGTGTTGTCCACCACGATGGCGTTTTCGATGCCGTACTTGGTGTAGTCCACCGAGGCCGGATCGTTGGAGTAGATGACCTGGATCAGGGTGCCGTTGGCGAGGATGGTGTTGTTCTCCTCGTCCACGGAGATGGTGCCTTCGAAGGGGCCGTGCACCGAGTCGCGGCGCAGCAGGCTGGCGCGCTTGATCAGGTCATTGTCGCTGCCCTTGCGCACGACGACGGCGCGCAGGCGCAGGCCGTGGCCGCCGCCGGAGTGGCCGATCAGGATGCGGGCCAGCAGGCGGCCGATGCGGCCGAAGCCGTAGAGGACGACGTCGGTGCTGGTACGCTCGTCCGCGCCCTGGCGGCCGATGGCCTCGGCCAGTTCCTCGCGGATAAAGTCTTCGAGGCTGCGTCCGGCGCCTTCGGCCTTGAACTTGGCCAGCAGGCGGGCCACGTCAACTGCGGCGGCGCCGAGCTCGAGGCCGGCAAGCACCTGCAGGACCGGGAAGGTCTCCTCGAGGGAGAGCTCGACCTCGTCGATCTGGCGGGCGAAGCGGTGCGCCTTCAGGATTCCTACGACCGACTGGTTGACCAGGCTGCGTCCGTGGATCGACGTGACGACGTTGTTCTCCCGGTACAGGCGCCCGATCAGCGGAATCATCGCCTCGGCGAGTTCCTCACGGTTGACCCATGCCGCCAACGATTCTTCTGACTTCTGGTTCACAGAATTACCTTCCTACATCAGCCGGACACGTCCTCGAGTCCGGTTGGAACCGCCGGCACCCCTGCCCGCGGCGCGGCCCTGGCGCAAAACCGAGTTGATTCGCTTCAGGGTCGGAGACCGCCGTGTGGCAGGCGGTACCCCGGGCCCACAATCTCAGGCCTAAACCCATTTTAGAGGGTGGCGGCGATGACCGCGCCATCATGTGCGTGAAGTCACTCACAATGAAGTGCGGCTGCCGTCGCTGTCCGCCGGTTCCGGCGCCCTGCGGCGGGTGAAGGGACGGGAAACCAGCTCGACGGTACCTTGGCTGAGCCCCCGGATGGCGGCGTCGAAAAACGGCAGGCCGAACACCGCCACCGTGGCAGCGGTAACGAGCAGGCAGACGGCCAGGGTGCCCGCGCTCCCGGCCGTGTCCAGGAGCGTCTGCAGGTACGGCCGGAGGCTGAGCACCACAAAGCCGTGCAGCACGAAGACCGCCAGGCTGCGCCGGCCGACGGCGGCCAACACGCCCGTCCGGTCCGGCACCAGGGCCAGGAAACCGATGGTCGCAATGCCGGCAGCGGCCAGCAGCCCGGCCCGGACCGCAATGCCCTGCAAGTCCGGGGTATCCAGCCGGCCGAAGGGTTCGCTGCCGTACAGCCAGGCCTGGTCGATGTCCAGCCTGTACAGCAGCAGCCACACGGCCGCGGCAACCGCGAGGCAGGACGCCTTGGCCGCCGCCGGCAGGCGCGGCACCGCGGCGAGGAGGCGCTTGCCGTACACCGCGCCGATTACGAAGAACGGCAGGAACACCAGCGTCCGGGACAGGGACAGGGTGTAGTCGACCGGTTCGATGACGCCGCTGACGGAAGCAATCAGCACGGATACGGCCACGGAAGTTTTCGGGAAGCGCCGGACGACCGGCAGCAGCAGGAACCACCAGATCATGGCCAGCAGGAACCACAGGATCCAGAACGGTGCCGTCAGGGAAAACGTGCGGTTGGCCCCGAGCAGCTGCACGGCCACGAAATACAGCCCCTGGAACGCCAGCAGCAGGACGGCGAAGGTGCCCAGGCGCTTTGCCAGGTTGGCGGCCTTCGCGGTGACGCCGGCCAGGAAGACAAAGGCGGGCATATGGAACATGTAAATCGCGGTCAGCGGCAGGCGGGTGGTCCGGGCCTCCCACGAGGCCACCGCCTCCAGCACATGCCCGAGGACAACCAGGACAATCAGGATGCCTTTGGCGACATCGAGCCGGTGGTTGCGGACTGACACGGCAGGGGGCATCGAAAGCTTCCTGTAGAACGCAAACTTGGACGGGATGGGTTGGCCTGTAAGCCGGGTTCTGTGCCCTGCCGCGGTTACCCGCCGCAAGGCGGCGATCATCCATCTAGGAGCACCGTTGCCGGTGCCCTCAAGCGGCCTACCCGGACACTCGGGCGAGCAGCCCTCGATCGTGTCCTGACTGGCCTTGCTCCGAGTGGGGTTTACCGAGCCGCCCCGGTCACCCGGGGCGCTGGTGGTCTCTTACACCGCCGTTTCACCCTTACCAGGTCCTGCCCGGAGGCAGGCCTGGCGGTCTGTTTTCTGTGGCACTGGCCTGCGGGTTACCCCGAGTGGGCGTTACCCACCACCCTGCTCTGCGGAGCCCGGACTTTCCTCGGCGGGCGGCTTCCCGGACAATGCCGGAAGGCCGCACCGACGCGATCGCCTGGCCAACCCATCCTCCATCAGGATACGGCGTCGGCGGTGCAACTGCTCAATCGCGTGTTGCCACTGGGTTGCCAGGATGTTTTCTTCGCGTTCATCGTCGTCGGTAAGCTCATCTGGTGCTGATCCTGCTTCCACCTTCCGAAGGAAAGACCGCCGCCGCCGCCGGCGAGCCGTTCAAGCTTTCGGAGCTGCATTTTCCCGAACTGACCGCCGCCCGCCAGGAAGTCCTGGCCGCCCTGGCCCACGTCAGCTCCTCCCCCGGGGCGCTCGCCCGGCTCGGCGTCGGAGCCTCCCTGGCCGCCGAGGTCCAGCGCAACACCCGCCTGCACGACGAGCCGTCCGCGCCGGCGCACACCGTCTACTCCGGCGTGCTGTACGACGCCCTCGGCTACCGGAACATGACGCCGGCGCAGCAGCGCAAGGCGGACGACGCCGTCGTCGTTATCTCCGCGCTGTGGGGGGCGATCGGTTTCGCGGACCGGATTCCGGCCTACCGGCTGTCCATGTCCGCGGGGCTGCCGGAGACCGGCAAGCTCTCCTCGTACTGGAAGAAGCACCTGCCGGCGGCGCTGGATGCCCATGCGGACGGGCACCTGCTGGTGGACTGCCGTTCCAGCAGCTACGCGGCGGCCTGGGCGCCGGCGCCGGAGCGCACCGTCGTCGTCAATGTCTTCCAGGAGCGGGACGGCAAGCGCACCGTGGTCTCCCACTTTGCCAAACATACCCGGGGCGAGCTGGCGCGGCACCTGCTCACCCGCCGGGGCAAGGCGCCGGCAACGCCCGCGGCGCTGCTGAAGGCCGCGCAGGAGCAGTGGACGGCGGAACTGATGCCGGGCACCGCGCGCAGGCCGCACGCACTGAACATCGTGCTGAGCGGCTGAGAGCAACCCGGGGGAACACCATGGCCGACGGCGAACACGATTTCATCCACGAGGGCGTGCTGGTGCAGTACAAGCGGCGCGCCGCCAAGCACGACCGGCGCCACCTGGTGGTGATGTTCGCCGGGGTCCGGCCGCTGGACAGCTACGAATTCGACGGCCGGGCCTCCCGGGACAGCCTGGCGAACTGGCTCTGGCTCAAGGACAAGTTCGACGGGCAGCATGCCTACTACCTGTGCCGGAACATGGACTTCGGTGTTGAACGCGCCGTCATCGCACTGATCGACGCGGAACTGGCGCGGCTGGGGCTGACCCGGAACGAGTGCACGCTGGCGGGATTTTCCAAGGGCGGGTTCGCGGCCCTGTACCTGGGCATCAAGTACAACTTCCGCAACATCCTCGCCAGCGCCCCGCAGGTCTACCCCGGCAGCCACACGCACGCCAACCGGCCCAAGATCTTCGCCCACCTGACCGGCAACGGCGGGCAGGAAGAACGGGACCGGCTGGACCGGCTGGTGCCGGACGCCGTGGCCGCGGATGCGGACACGGACAAGAACCTCTACGTGTTCAGTTCGCCGCAGGACCAGTTCCACCAGGCGCAGATTGTGCCGGCGCTGCCGCTGTTCGCCAAGTACGCGAACTTCAACTACATCGAGACGGACTCGGACCTGGTCAACGAGCACACGGATGTGACCCGCTACAACGTGCCGCTGCTGGCCACGCTCTACGCGCTCGGCGAAAACGCGGCCCCGCGCTACGGCACGGTGCGCAACGGGAACCGGATGGATCCGGAGGCCGTCCGGCAGGTGCTGCAGCGGCAACGGGAGTCGGGCGCCGCCGTCGCCAACCTGGTCTCGGGGCGGCTGGCCGGGTCCGTCTTCTTCCCCGAGGGTGTGGGATTCCTGCGCGGGCATGCCACCAGCCGGTGGGCGGACCTGGCCAGCACGCTGGTGCTGGACGGCAACGGGACGCGGCACGAGTTCGGGCTCGGCGGGAACCAGGACGCGGGCGTCGGCTTCAGGTACTTCGAGGAGGCCTTCTGCAATTACCGGCTGGCGAATTTCTCCTCCCGGAGGAAGGCCGGGATCGAGCTGGCCGCCCTGCCGCCGGGCACCTACTCCCTGCGGCTGCGGCTCGCGGTGCCGGGCCGGGAACTGGAGATGCCGCTGCGTTCCGACGCCGGCCTCCGGAGCGAATCCCACCGGGACGGGCGCCTGTTCCGGTTCCGGTCCGGCGACGGCGGCGCCCTGCTGGACATCCGGCCGGTGCTCGGTGCCGCGCCCGGGGAGGCCTGCTTCCGGCTCCACAGGAGCTGGGCCCGGGGCCCGCTGGTGCATCTGGACGGGGACTTCGCCGTCCGGGGCGTGGAAATTCCGGACCGGCAGGCCGCGCGCTACTACCTCGTGCTGCACGGGGCGGCCGGGGTGCATTCCTTCGACCTGGTCCCGGGGGCCCGGCACGGGGAGCCCGATGTCTTCGGCGACGGCCTGAGCGACTATTCGTGGGCGCGGTTCGGCACGCGCAAGGGCGCCGGCGTGGACGTCTCGGCGCTGGCACCGGGGACGTACGACGCCGCCGTCTCGCTCAGCTGCGCCGGCGGGCTCTACACGGTGCCGGCCGGCAGGGCCGTCCAGATCACGGCGGCCGGCGGGGGCGT
>NZ_JBHTML010000024.1:0-31640 GCF_042679445.1 Arthrobacter sp. GCM10027362 | reverse complement strand
CTGCCCGCTGTCCGGCAAGGCCGCGGCGAAGGCAGCCGGGCCGGCGAGAATGTGCTGGTCGATGCCGCCGGCGTGCGCGGTGGCTTCCGGGCCGGCGAGTACGACGACGGTGGCCGCGTCCAGTCCGCGGGTATACCCGTCGCTGAGCACATCCGAGCGTCCGCAGCCGACAAAGACCAGCAGATCCGCCTGGTCCAGCCGCGCGGCGAGGGTGTCCGCGCGGCCGTAACCGAGCCATCCGGCCCACGCGCCGGAGGCGTGCGGAACGGCGTCGTACGCCCGCCAGTCAGCGGCCACCGGCACCTGCGCACGCTCCGCCCACTCCGCCAGAGCCAGTCCGGCCTCCTGGGTCCAGCCATCTCCGCCCACCACCAGCAGAGGCCGCGCGGCTGCGGCCAGGCGGCCGGCAAGTTCTTCCATGGCGGCCGGGGAAGGCACCGCATCCGGCAGTGCACGCGGCGGCACCGGCCGGGCGCCGGTGGCACGCACGAGGACGTCCTCGGGCAGGCCGACAACCACGGGTCCGGGCCGGCCGGAGGAGGCCAGCCGCATCGCTTCGGCGACCATGTCGGCTGCCCGGGCCTCGTCCTCGAGCACCATTACCCGCTTGGCCGTCGTGGAGAACCAGCCGGAGAGGCTGAACTCCTGGAATGCGTCCCGCTCCCGGTCGGCCACCGGAATCAGGCCGACGAAAAGCACCAGCGGGGTGGCGTCCTGCCACGCCGTGTGGACGGCGATCATCGCATTGGCCGCACCCGGTCCGCGGGTCACCATGGCTATCCCCGGCATGCCGGTGAGCCGTGCCTCGGCCAGGGCCATGAACCCCGCTCCGCCCTCGTGGCGGGCGACCACCGTTTCGATGGGTGAGTCGTAGAGCCCGTCGAGGACGTCGAGGAAGCTCTCCCCGGGGACGGAATAGACGCGGCGGACGTTGTGCTGCTCAAGCTGGCGGACAATCAGGTGGCCGGCGGTGCGGGGCATGGGCTTGCTGTTTCCTTCGTTTCGATGCTGGACTGGGTGGCGGTGCCGGATGCGGCTGCTGTCGGTTAGTGCTTGAAGCCGGGCAGGTTCACGCTCAGCCGCGGGGCGATCGCCCCGGCAACGGCGGTGAACACGCTGAGGAATACCAGCATCGCGGCGGCCGGCCACCAGTGGTTTCCGGCGGAGGCGACCAGCCCGGTGGCCAGCAGCGGGACAAATCCGGAGAGCATGCCGGCGGTGTTTTGTGCGAAGCCGACGCCGGTGTACCGGGTACGGGCGGGGAAGAGGCCGGTGAGCACGGTGCCCGAAGCGGCGTAGGGGAAGGACAGCGTTGCCACGGCCAGCGTCATGCCGAGTACCACCAGCACGTTGTTGCCGCTGCTGATCAGCAGGAAGGACGGAACAGTGGCGATGGCGGAGGCCAGGCCGCCGTAGAGGATGACGCGGCTGCTGCCGAAGCGTTCGCCCAGGCGGCCGCCGAGAATCAGTACCGGGATCTCCACGACCGCAGCGACCATTCCTCCCAGCAGCATCAGCCGGGAAGAGTACCCGAGGACGTTCACGCCGTACCAGACCACGAACGCGGTGACCAGGTAAAAACCGCCGACGCCGAGCAGGGCGGCGGCCATCCCGATGATGATCTGCTTCCAGGACTCCGCCAAGGTGGTGCGGATCGGGGCCTTCTCCACCTGGTCATGTTCCATCAGCTCCGTGAAGACCGGGGACTCATCGAGCCGGCTGCGGATATACAGGGCGATCAGCAGCATCGGGATGGCGGCCAGGAAGGGGATGCGCCAGCCGAACCCGTCGAAGTTCTCCTGGGAGAAGAAGAGCGTCATGAGGAAGAATCCGCCGGAGGAGAGGATGGTGCCAATCGGCGAGCCGATCTGCGGCAGCGCGGCGTAGCGGGCGCGGCGCTCGAGCGGGGCATTCTCGACGACGATCGTCATTGCGCCGGACCACTCGCCGCCCACGAACAGGCCCTGGGCCACGCGCAGCAGCACGAGCAGCACCGGGGCCGCGATGCCGATGGCGGCATAGGTGGGCAGCAGGCCGATGAGCCCGGTAACCACGCCGATGCCCACGATGGTGACCATCAGGGTCCTGCGCCGGCCGATCCTGTCCCCCATGGCACCGAAGAACATGCCGCCCAGCGGACGGGCCACCAGGCCCACGCCGAAGGTCGCAAAGGAGGCCAGCGCCGCGGCGGTGGCGTTTTCATTGGCGAAGTACTGGACGTTGAACACCAGTGCGGCGGCGGCGCTGAAGAGGAAGAAGTCATACCACTCCATGGCGGTGCCGATGAGGGCTCCGATGGAGACCTTCATGGCCTCCTTGTCGGTTATGGACCGGGTTGCCCCGGCCTCGAGGTTCAGGGCCTGCGTCATGATGCCTCCACGTTCGGTGCTGTAGCCGGCCGGCGGTGGACACCCGCCGCGGCTTTGAGTGAGTAGACATCAGCATGCCAGCGCGGCATCGGCCGCCCAATCACGGATCGTCGCGGGATTCAGCGGCTAGGATGGGCAAAAGCACAATAACCGAGAGTTCCGACCCCATGGAAGCACATCAGAAACAGGAATTTAGCCACGGCACTGCCGCCCGCTGGAACGAGCTGCTGGACCGGCTGTCGGTGGAGGTGCTGACGGACGCCTTCATCGACCGCGTGCTGCAGCTCGAGGACTACCGGGACGGAGCGCTGCCGGCCAGCGAAATCCGCCGCACCGGGGCCGCCTCCTTCGAAGCACTCATCGAAAGCCTGCGCCCGGGCATCGACAGCAGCCGGCTGCTCGCCGAGCGACAGAACATTGCCCTGGACGTTGGTGTTTCGCGGGCCCGGGCGGGGATCCCGGTGGAGTCGCTGATGACGGCGATCCGCCTGGATTTCACCGTACTTTGGAGCGAGCTGATGGCTTCAGCGGCCCCGGAGGATGCGGCGCTGCTCGTACGCCGGGCGGAAACCGTGTGGCAGGTGGTGGACTCCTACGCGGCCCAGACCCAGGTCACGTACATGGCCGAGCGCCAGCGCATGGCCCAGGAAGAATCCTCCGTACGGCAGGGCTATGTCGCGAGCATTTTTGGCCCGGCGGCACCTGCACCCGAGTTGGTCGAGCGTATCTCGGGCGAACTCGGCCTGGACCGGAAGGCTCCGCTCGGCGTGGCCGTCGCCGCGGCCGACGACGCGGCGGCGCTGCGCGTCGTCGTCGCCCAGGCCGCCCGCCGGGGGGCGGAAGTCTTCACCCACCCGCTGGCGGACGCGCTCGTAGCCTTTTGGACGCTGGATGGACGCCCCGGCTCGCCCCTGCATGAGGCCGCCGACCGGATCAGCCGGCTCCGCTGCGGCCTCATCGAGCGCGTGGACGGGCTCGACGGGCTGTGGGAAGCGACCCGGATCGCCTGCGATCTCGCCCAGCTCGTGGAACCGGCCGACGGCGGAGCACTGACGCTCGGGCGGGCCTGGCCGCGCATCGCCCGCCTGCGCCTGACCGCGGCAGGCCTGCCGATCGCGCCGGAAGTCGATGCGGCCCTTGCCGGCTGCGGACCCGTGGAGCGGGAGCGCCTGCAGGAATCCGTGCAGACCTACCTGGCGACCGGCAGCATTGCCGAATCCGCGGCCCGCCTGTTCTGCCACCGCAATACGCTCATGAACCGACTGCGGCGGTTTTCCGAGCTGACCGGGATCGACCCTACGATTCCCGCCCAGGCCGCGCGCCTGGTGGTCGCCTGGAGCTGACCGGCGCAGCCGGTCCGCCTGCGCCGGATTTCAGGCCGCCGGCACCTGGTCCAGCAGCGCCGCCATGGGCCGGTCCTGCAGCTGCGCATAGTCCCCGTACACGCGGCGCACCGCGGCCGCCACGGCGTCGATATCCAGCGAGGGCAGCAGGTCGTCCGCGGCTCCGGCCGTCGCCGGATCCCATTCCAGCCCCAGCGCGGCGTAGCTTTCGGTCAGCACCTGGCGCAGCGGCGCGGAGTCCTGCACCACGATGACGGAGGAAAACAGCCAGGCGCCGGAGACCACGCGCTGCGCGGTGCCGACGAGCTTGACCTTGTGCTCGGGGTCGGCCGGGTGGACACCGTGGACACTGAATTCCCCGGGGCAGTACTCCCCCGGGATCTCGCCGACCGCGGCGATCAGTCCAGCCTGGCGCAGCGCGTCCGCCAACAGCTCCCCGAACAGCGAGAACCGGGACTTGGCGCCCATGATCGCGTCCTGGTGCGACTCGACGTGGTCCAGCACCAGGCAGCCTTCGTGGTAGGCGGCGGCCCGGCCGCCGGCCTTGCGCACCAGCGGCTCGAACCCCAGCTCCCGGCAGCGCTGCGCGGCCTGGGCAAAGCCGGGCAGGTTGGCATCCCGCTGGCCGAACGCCACCGTGGGCGCCGGACGGTACAACCGCACGGTGCGCTGCAGCCGGCCCTGCTTGGCGGCCGCGAGCATTTCCAGCCCGTAGCCCAGGTCCCCTGCCGCCCCGAACGACTCCGGCTGCCGGGTCCAAAGCAGCGGCCCGGCCGCGGTCGCCGGCTGCGGGGCGCGGGCGGCCTGCGCCTCAGGGCTCAACGGTGACTCCGTACCGGAATGCCACCCGGCCGCGGACTGCTTCTGCCGCCGGTGCCGGGTCCGCGTAGTACCAGAGGGCATCCGGGTTGCGCTCGCCGCCGACCTCGAGGGTGTAGTAGGACGCGGTGCCTTTCCAGCCGCAGAAGGTTTCGTGGCTGCTGGGCACCAGGTAACGTTCCTCCACTGCGCTGCGCGGAAAGTAATGGTTGCCCTCCACGATCACAGTGTCGTCGGACTCGGCGACGACGGCGCCGTTCCAGATCGCCCTGACCATGCTGCTCCCTTCGGAAGATGCGTGTTCCACCTCTGTATTTTAGGCTCCCCGTGCCGGGCCGTCCGACGGCGGCGACCTGCCTTCGCCGGTACCCGCCGGGAGGAGCCTTGAAGAACCGGCGCCGGCGGCGGACAAGCCGGTGCGGGGCTGCTCATGGCCTTGTCCGGGCTGGCGTACCTGGCCCGGGGCTGGATCATGGGTACCGGGTAAACCCTGGGAAAAGCATGGCCTGGGCGTGATCCCCCGAGGAGCCGTACGGGATTGCCGCCGGCCACCTTGTACGTGGGCTGCCGCCAGTCCTGGACGCTGTCCGCGGGGCGCGGCGGGGTCAGGACCAGACGGTCAGCACGATCAGCAGGACGTTCAGCCCCACGATCAGGCAGGCGCTGGCCCGGGCTGCGACCCGCAGCGGCAGCGAATCGGCGTGGACGCCCATGACCTCGCGGCTGCCGGTCAGCCGGATCAGCGGAATGAGGGCGAACGGGATGCCGAAGCTGAGCAGCAGCTGGCTGAGCACCAAGGCCCAGGTCGGCTCGATCCCCGCACCCAGGACCAGCAGCGCCGGAACCATGGTCAGGACCCGCCGGGTCAACAGCGGAATCTGTACCCGCAGCAGCCCGCCCATGATCGTGGCGCCGGCGTAGCAGCCTACCGAGGTGGAGGCCAGCCCCGAGGCCAGCAGCCCGATGGCGAAGACGACCCCCACCGCAGGGCCAAGGGCCGCGGTAATGGCGGCGTGGGCACCGGAGATGGTGTCCGTCCCCTCCGTGCCGCGCAGGCTGGAAGCAGCCAGCAGCAGCATTGCGATGTTCACGGCCCCCGCCACCATAAGCGCCCCGACAACGTCCAGGCGCGTAGCCCGGATCAGCCTGATCCGCCGGTCCGGGTCCGGCTCGAAACCGTGGCGGTCGCGGGCCAGTGCCGAATGCAGGTAGATCGCGTGCGGCATCACCGTCGCCCCGAGCATGCTCGCCGCCAGCAACACGGTACCGGAGTCCTCGAAGCGCGGCAGCAATCCGGACAGGGCGCCGCCGGCGTCCGGGGGATTCACGAACAGCCCGGCCATGAAGCCCACCGCGATCACCGCCAGCAGGGCGACGACGGCGTTCTCGAACGCCCGCTGGCCCCGCCGCGACTGCACGGCCAGCAGGAGCATGGACGCCACGCCCACGATGGCCCCACCCGCCAGCAGGGGCAGGCCGAAGAGCAGATTCAGTGCCACGGCGCCGCCAATGACTTCGGCCATGTCGGTGGCACCGGCCACCACCTCGGCCTGGAGCCAGTAGGCCCGCCGGGCCGGGGTCCGCAGCCGCCTGCCCATGATCTCCGGCAGGCTCATCCCGGTGGCCAGGCCCAGCTTGGCCGACTGGTACTGCACCAGCACGGCCACGGCGTTGGCCAGCACCAGCACCCAGACCAGCAGGTAGCCGTGCCGCGCTCCCGCCGTCAGGTTTGCGGCCACATTGCCGGGGTCGACATATGCAATGGCGGCCACGAACGCCGGGCCCAGCAGCAGCAGCCGCGCCAGCACCCGCCGTCGGCCGGCCGCGACGGTGACGCTCTTCGCAGGCCTGGTTGTCATCGGGTGTCCCTTTGCCCGGATCGGTGAGACGGCAGCCTCACACCCTTCAAGCTTAGGACTTCCGAAATGCCGGTGGCAGGATCTCCTCAATGCCGCCCCGGCCCCAGCGGGACCGCGGATGAATTCGAAGGCCTCGCGGCTTCGGCCGGTTTAGGCAGTAGCCAATCCGAAACCGGGCTTGTCCCCCGAAGAGCGGCAGTCGGTGCCTTTGATGGGCGAATGCCTGGCCGGCAGGCCCGGCGGCTGAACGGCGCTGTCAGGCCACCAGCACCGCCGCGGCGCCGTCCATGTGCTCCTTGATGGTCTCGCTGACCCGGCCCGCATCACCAGAGGCGATGGCGTCGACAATCTCGCTGTGCCGCTGCACGCTCATGTTCTGCACCGCCCGTTCCAGGCCCGCGAACATGATGGACATGCGGATGCTGCCTTCGAGCGACTCCCACGAATGAAGCAGCGTTTCGTTCCCGGTCAGCCGGCACAAGGTGCGGTGGAAGTCCAGGTCCGACTCAATCCGGTCCTCCAGCCCGTCCGCCGCTGCCCGCTCCATCTTCTCTATGGCTGCGCGCAGGGCGGCAATGGCCCCCGCCCGGTCCTCGCGGGAACACAGTTCGCGGGCCGCCAGGGACTCCAGGGCCGCCCGGACGGCAAAGATGTCCCGGATCTCCTTATTGTCCAGGTGCCGGACCGACAGCCTCCCGCGGGCCCCGGCGGCGATCAGGCCTTCCTGCTGCAGCTGGCGCATCGCTTCGCGCAGCGTCCCGCGGCTGATCTGCAGCATCTCGGACAACTCGGTTTCCACCAGGTGCGTGCCCGGCGGCAGTTCCCCGCTGGTAATGGCACGGCGCAGGGCGGCCAGGGCCTGTTGGCGGAGGCTGGTTTTTTCCAGCCCCAGCAGGGACATCGATTCTGCGGCCATCGTTTTCAGCATCCTTGGTGGGCGGACGGTGCGACTGTTGACAGGTGCTTTGTTAACAGTCGATCTTACGGCCACCGCCGCGGCTGCGGAATCCAGGGGCACAATGCCCGGAATCACAGCGCAGCCAGAACGGTCTGCATGATCCGTTCCACCGAGAGGCCGTAGCGCTCGTGCAGCGTCGGCAGGGCACCCGCGTGCAGGAACTCGTCCGGCAGGGCAACGGGGATGATGCGCTTGCCGATGCCGGCCCGGACGGCGGCGGAAGCAACGGTTTCGAAGAGGCCGCCGACGACGGTATGGTTCTCGAGGGTCACCACCAGCCGGTCGGTATCCACCTCGGCCAGGACGGTGGCGGCGTCGAACGGCTTGATGGTCGGGGTATGGACGACGGAAACGTCCACGTGGTGGGCGGCGAGGTCCTTCGCCGCCTGCAGGGCCCGCATGGTCATCAGCCCGCTGGACACGAACACCACATCGGCCCCGCCGCGCAGCACCTTGGCCTTGCCGAGTTCGAAGGTGTAGCCGTATTCGTCCAGGACGGTGGGTACGTTGCCGCGCAGCAGGCGCAGGTAGGTGGGGCCGTCGCTGGCGGCCAGCTGCGGGACCGCCTGCTCGATGTCCACGGAGTCGCACGGATCCACGATGGTCAGGTTGGGCATGCCGCGGAAGATGGCCATGTCCTCGGTGGCCTGGTGGCTGGGGCCGTACCCGGTGGTCAGGCCGGGCAGGCCGCCGACGATGTTGACGTTCAGGTTCGGCTCGGCAATGTCCAGGCAGAGGAAGTCGTACGCCCGCCGGGCGGCGAAGACCGAGTAGGTGGAGGCAAAGGGCACCAGCCCGGTCTGGGCCATCCCGGCGGCGGCCCCGAAGAGCAGCTGTTCGGCCATTCCCATCTGGAAGAACCGCTCCGGATACGCCTGGGCGAAGATGTGCATGTCGGTGTATTTGCCCAGGTCCGCGGTCAGGCCCACGATCTTCCCGTTCTCGGCCGCGGCCTTCACCAGGGCGTGACCGAACGGGGCGGGGGCGGTCTTCTGGCCCGGATCCGCGAAGGAAGCGATCATCGCGGAGGTCTTGAGCTTGGGTTTGGTGGAGGTGTTCATTACTTGCCTTCTCCCTGGTATCCGGCGGCCAGCTCCTCGCGGCACAGCTGCCATTCGTGTTCTTCGATGCGCATGAAGTGCGCCTTTTCCCGGGTCTCCAGCAGCGGCACACCCTTGCCAATCCGGGTGTCGCACAGGATGACCGACGGGCTTCCCTCCGGTGCGGCCTGCGCCGCGGCCGCCTCGAAGGCGTCCAGCAGGGCGGCCACGTCGTTGCCGTCCACCCGCTGGACGAACCAGCCGCACGCGGCCCACTTGTCCGCCACCGGTTCGATCCGCAGCACCGTGTCCGTCTTGCCGTCCGCCTGCAGTGCGTTGATGTCAACCATGGCCGTCAGGTTGCCGAGCCGGTGGTGGTGCGCGCCCATCGCCGCCTCCCAGGTGGAGCCCTCGTCCAGCTCGCCGTCGGAGAGGAAGTTGAACACCCGTGTCCCGCAGCCCTGGTGCCTCAGGCCCAGCGCGGTGCCGACGGCGATAGTCAGCCCGTGCCCCAGCGAACCGCCGGAGATCTCCATGCCGGGCGTGTACGTGGACATCCCGGACATCGGCAGCCTCGAATCGTCCGAGCCGTAGCTGGCCAGCTCCTCCAGAGGCACGATCCCGGCTTCGGCCAGGGCGGCATAGTGGCCGATGGCGTAGTGGCCGGTGGAGAGCAGGAACCTGTCCCGGCCCTCCCAGTCCGGATCCGAGGGCCTAAAGCGCAGCTGGTCGGCGTAGACCGTGGCGAAGATGTCTGCGGCGCCCAGCGCCTGGCCGACATAGCCCTGCCCCTGCGCTTCGCCCATGTCTAGGACGTGGTGGCGCATCCGGTAGGCGGCGGCTTCGATGTGGCGGCGGCGTGCGGCGGTGCCAAGCGGCCGGGTCTGCGTGGTCAGTGTCAACGTGGGTTCCTTTACGTCTTGGTGGGTGGAAAGTGTGGCGCTCAGGCCGGGATGCCGGCGGGATTGGCGGCCGCGGCTTCATCGGCCAGCCGGCGCTCGCGGCGGCCCCACGTTTCGCGGGTCGCCAGGGCGGCCCAGAGACCGATGGCGCCGTAGGCGCTGAACAGGAGGGCCGGCCCCATCCAGCCGAAGGCGACGAAGAGCAGGGTGGTGATGAAGGGGGTGAAACCCGAGACCATGGCCGAGATCTGGTAGGCCAGCGAGGCGCCGGAGGCCCGGGTCTTGGCCTGGAAGAGCTCTGGGAACCAGGCGCCCTGGGCCCCGGCCAGCGAGTTCTGGCAGACGGCGTAGGAGATGACGATGGTCGCGATGATGAACAGGAACAGCCCGGTATTGACCAGCAGGAACATGGGGACCCCGAAGAGGACGGCGAAGGCTGTGGAAGCCACGTAGACCGGACGCCGGCCGATCCTGTCGGTCAGGCGGCCCCAGGCGGCGGTGGCGAAGATGCCGATTGCCGAGGCGATGCACAGGGCGGTCAGGGTCTGGGTCTTGTCGGCCAGTTCGGAGTTGTGCAGGTAGGAAATCATGTACGTGATCGACACGGCATAGCCGGCGGTCTCGGCGATGCGCAGCCCGATGCCGCGGACGATGTTGCGCCAGTCATCCCTGACCACCTGCACGATGGGGGCCTTGACGATGTCTCCGTGCTGCTTCACATCCTCGAAGACCGGGGATTCGGGCACCTTGGAGCGGATGATCAGGCCGACCGCGACGAGGACGATGCTGGCCAGGAACGGCACCCGCCAGGCCCATTCATTGCCCAGCTGCACGCTGAAGAGGAAGACCAGGTTGGCCAGCAGCAGGCCTACCGGGAAACCGGCCTGCACGATCCCGGTGTACTTGCCCTTCTGCTTCCAGGGCGCGTGCTCATAGCTCATCAGGATCGCTCCGCCCCATTCGGCACCGAAGGCCAGGCCCTGGATGACGCGGACGGCGACCAACAGCACGGGCGCGAGCACCCCAACCTGCGCGTAGGTGGGCAGGAGGCCGATGAGGAAGGTGGCCAGGCCCATCAGGATCAGCGAGGCCACGAGGACGGGTTTGCGGCCGACCTTGTCCCCCAGATGCCCACCGAGGATCCCGCCAAGCGGGCGGGCGGCAAAACCGACCCCGAGGGTGGCGAAGGCCGCCAAGGTTCCGGTGACCGGGTCCCCGCCCGGGAAGAAGGCGGTGCCGAAGTACAGTGCGGCCGCGGTACCGAAGCCGATGAAGTCGTAGGTCTCGATGACGGCGCCAACAGCAGACCCAACGGCAACACGCTTGGCGTCCTTGGTGCCATGTACCGGCCCGCGCATGGCGAGAGCTTCATTGCTCATGGGATTACCTTTCCGAACGATGCCGGCCCGGAGGCGGTCCGGCATTGTTGACAGTCAACAGGTGATATCAACCAGTGTGAGACCCGCCACTCCCACTGTCAACAGTCGACAGCGAAGTTTTTTAACAGTTGACTGTCGACAGTCAACGCGTCTACCGTGGTGGACGTCACATCTTCGACCTTCCAAGGAACCGGCAATGACGTTCCACCCCCGTTTGGGTTGTTCCTCCATCAGCTTCCGGAGGCAGGCCCTCCCTGCCGCACTGGCCACCATGGCCGGCCTCGGCTTTACCGAACTGGACCTGGGCGCCCTGCCCGGAGTCTGCGACCACGTGCCGTACCACCTCGACGACAAGGCCGTCTCCGCAGTCGCCCGCACGGTGCAGGACTCCGGCCTCCGGGTCCGCTCCATCAATGGTGACGTCGGCGACCTGAACCGGCCGCTGGATCCGCGGGAACACGGCGACCGTGCACGGCACCTCGACATGCTGCTGTCCCTGGCCGGACAGACCGGCGCCCAGGCCCTGGTACTGCCCTGCGGAGCGGTCAGCCACGAGCCGTACCGTTCCCGGGAGCAGGACCTGGACCTGGTCGCCGACGAACTGGCAGCGGCAGCGGCCAAGGCCGCAGGGGCCGGAGTCGGTCTATGGACCGAATCCCTGCACTTCCACCGGTTCTGCTGGAACATGGGCCTCGCCCGGGACCTGGCCGACCGGCTGTCCGGGACCGGCGTGGGCGTGGTGATGGATTTCAGCCATATCGTCGCCTCGGGCGGGGACCCAAAGCAGTTCATCAACCAATTCCACCCCCGGATCACCCATGTCCACCTGCGGGATGCGGTGCCCGGCAATATCAACCTCAGCATTGGCAACGGCCAAGCCGATTTCGCCGGCGGCCTGAAGGCATTGGCCGACCAGGGTTATACCGGCAGCTTCTCGCTGGAACTGGAAACCCACGACGTTACGGATGCCGAGCGGCCCGCCGCCGCGGCACGGGCCGCGGCCTACATCTCCAACCTGATCTGATCCACACAGGCCGACCTACCAATTAAGGAATCAAGGAGCAACATGACCACCATCCAGCGCACTGCCGTGATCACCGGCGCCACCTCCGAGCGCGGCATCGGCCTGGCCACCGCCCGCCGCTATGCCCGGGAAGGCTGGGCCGTCGCCGTCCTGGACCTCGACGGCGAGAAGTCCGCCAAGGTTGCCGCGGAAATCGGCAACGAGTTCGATATCCCGACCTTCGGCTGCCAGATCGACGTCACCGACGAGGCGTCGGTCGCCGCGGCCCGGGACGCCGTCGACGCCGAGGTGGCCGCCGGCAACCTCCCCGCCGTCGGGGCCCTGGCCAACATCGCCGGCATCACCTCGCCGGTCCCGTTCCTGGAAACCACCCTGGAGCTGTGGAACAAGGTCATGGCGGTCAACGCCACCGGAACCTACCTGGTCACCCGCGCCTTCCTGCCCGGCATGCTCGAGAACAGGTGGGGCCGCATCGTGAACATGTCCTCCGTCTCGGCCCAGCGCGGCGGCGGGGTCTTCGGCAAGGTCCCCTACTCCGCGGCCAAGGCGGCAATCCTGGGCCTGACCAAGGCCCTGGCCCGCGAACTCGGGGACAGCGGCGTGACCGTCAACGCGGTCGCCCCGGGCGCCGTGGATACCAACATCCGCGTCGGCTCCACCCCGCAGCTGGAAGCGGCCATCGCCGCCGATATCCCGGTCGGCCGCACCGCCAGCACCGAGGAAGTGGCCGCCGCCATCACCTTCCTTTCCGGCGAGGATGCCTCCTACCTGACCGGCACCACCCTCGACATCAACGGCGGCAGCCACATGCACTAGGGACTCTGCGAGGTCTTGCCGCACCTGGTCCGCCGGTCCCGGGCGGACCAGGTGCGGCAAGCCAGGGCGGAGCGGAGGCGAACCGCAGCCGATTCCTGCGGGCGCGGACCACGGACAAAAGCCTCAACTGTCCTGCCGTGTGTGCGGCCGGTGGTCCGCGATCAGCCAGCCTGCCATCTTCCGTGCCCGGCGGGCGGCCAGCAGGTCGCCCTCGGCAGCGGAAATGATGGAGCCCTTCATCAGGATGTGCCACGAGCGGGCGAAGGACTCGGAGTCGCTGAGGCCGGCTTCGTCGGCGAGGATCCGGACGTGCTGGCGGATTTTCCCCAGGTACTCGATGCTCGCCTTGCCCAGCGGGTGGTCCGCGCCCATCTCGAGCAGGACCTTGACGAAGGAGCACGCCTCGAAATCATCGTGCTGGAACCATTCGTCATAGACATCGAAGATGGCCAGAAGCTGTTCCTCCGGCTCCCGCGCCCGGCGCTTGGCTTCCGGGACCACCGAACCCATCATCCACAGCTCGTCGCGCCGTCGCAGGAAGGCCAGGGCCAGCTCGTCCTTGGACGCGAAATGGCGGTAGAACGTCGCCTTCGCCACACCGGATTCGCGGATCAGTTCGTCGACACCGACATCGCGGATTCCACGGTGGGAAAACAGGTCGTAGGCGGTCACCAGGATCCTGGTGTGGGTATCAAGGCGTTCAGGGGTTTCAGTGGACGTGATCATGGCAACCAATCGTAGACTTCCGGGCGCAGCCTGGCATTATTGGGCGCAGTCCGTCCGGCCGGTTTCGGTCCGGCTAGTCCGGCACGGCGGCGAGCGGGGGCACGTCCGTCCGCATCTCCGCCGGCGGCGGGGCGGCCAGGTGGGTCCGTTCGATGGCGTCCGCCACCACGGCCTTCCGGCTGCCGGTGTGCCTCATCACCTTCCGCTGCCGGCGGGACCCGGTGCCGTCGGCGAGGATGTGCGCCAGTTCCGCTCCCACCCGGACTTCATCCCCCGACGGGCGGAGCGCCGGCCGGACGTGGTCCAGCAGGGCCCCGACGGCTTCTGCTGCACTGCACGGCTTCTGCCGCAGCGGGTGCACAAGCTCACCCCCGACTCCGTACCTGCTGGCCTGCCATCCGGCCAGCCGAAGGTTCGCGGCGGAAACCTGCGGGGCGGGCATTCCGGCCCGCCACTGGCCGGCGGCGGTCTCCACCAGCGCCCGCACCAGTGCGGCGATGGCCACGGTGTGAGACGCCTCGAGGCAAACATCGGCAATCCGCACCTCCACCGTTGGGTGGCGGCTGGACAGCCGCGCGTCGAAATACATCATGCCCTCGTCGAGCAGCACCCCGGTGGCGAGCATGGATTCAATGTGGCGTCGGTAGGCCGCCGCAGAGCCGAAGAGTTCGCACGGACCCGCGGTGGGCCAGCGGTTCCACGCCTGGTACCGGAAGCTTTCATAACCGCTGTCCGTGCCCTGCCAGTAGGGCGAGTTGGCACTGAGGGCCAGCAGCACCGGCAGCCAGGTCCGGATCCGGTCCAGCACCGCCACGCCTTCTTCGGGCGAGGCCACCGCAACGTGGATGTGCAGGCCGCAGGTCAGCTGCTCCTTCAGCGTCAGTCCGAACCTTTCGCCCATATCCAGGTATCGCCGGGCCGGAACGGTGTGGGTGGCATGCCTGTTGATGCTCGTGGCCAGCGCCACCGCCCTGGCCCCCATGGACCGGGCGGCCTCATCCGCGCGGAACCGGCCCCTGCGTACGGCGGCGGCCAGCTCGTCGAAGGTCGAACACACGGGGCTGACAGCTTCGAGCTGTTCCTGCTTCACTTCCAAGGTGAGGCTGGGATCGGACGTCCCGCAGCGCGCAGACGTCCGGGCCAGCGATGATTCGGCGACAGCGACAGGCTTGGCCGTGTCCTCGTCCACGAGCAGGAATTCCTCTTCGACACCGAAGGTACGGGATTCCGGGCGGGGGCAGGCAGCCGGGTCGGGGAAGTCATTCATTGCGTTTCCCACAAGTCTAAAGTTCAAGGAAGCTACTCAACCCTGTCCTCCGAGGGTACAGCAACGGTTGTGGCCCTGTCAGGACAGCGGTGCACCGGGCAAAGCCTCCGGCGGAAACATTTCACCCAAACACACGGCGCACCCGGCAGGCTGTCAACGGTACTGGACGGACATTGGGCTTCGGCCCAGGCCGGCGATTTGGGGGAAGACGAACCACATCCAGTGGCTTGCCCTGCGTCGGTTGCGCAGTTCCGCCGGGGCATGGCCGTGGGTGCCTTCGCTGTCCCGGGCGGCGACGAAGCGTTCGAGGTTGCAGGGGCCCGCCACAGGCGCTCCCGCGGGAATGATGCCCGGAACGGTCCCGATCGGGCAGAATCACGGTATGTGCGGACGATTCGTGATGGCAAGGGCAACGGCCGACCTGGTGTCGGCGTTCGGGGTCGATGACGTTGCCGGACCCGACCTGCGCCCCTCCTGGAACGTCGCCCCGACCCAGCAGGTGCGCATCGTGCTGGAGCGGGTCAACGAGGAGACCGGCGAGTTGACCCGCCGGCTGGAAACCGTCCGGTGGGGGCTGGTGCCGGTGTGGGCCAAGTCCCGTTCGGTGGGCTCGAGGATGATCAACGCGCGGTCCGAGACCGTGCTGGAAAAACCGGCCTTCCGCTCGGCCGCGGTCAAACGCCGGGCCCTGGTCCCGGCCGAAGGGTACTACGAGTGGCAGAAAACCGACGGCGGAAAGATCCCCCACTACCTGCACCCCGACGACGGCACGTTGCTGGGGTTCGCCGGGCTGTACGAGTTCTGGGCGGATCCGGAACTGCCCGAAGACCACGAAGACAAGTGGCTGATGACCTGCACGATCCTCACCCGCCCCGCCCAGGACGCCCTGGGCCACGTCCATGACCGTACCCCGGTCATCGTCCCGGCCGGCCTGCAGGCCGACTGGCTCGATCCGAGGCTGACAGGGAAGGCAGACGTGCGCAGCCTGCTGGACGAGATCCCGGAGCCGCACCTGGTGCCCCGGGTTGTCTCCGACCGGGTGAACTCGGTCCGCAACAACGGGCCCGAACTGATCGAACCGGTCGGCTGCTGACCTGGCCGCCCAGGACCCTGCCCGGGTGCCCGGCCCTGGAGCCGGTCCAAGGTCTAGGCTCAAGCTATGACTGAAGTGCGGGAGCGCACGCGGCATTCGAAGGAGAACAAAGATGGGCCAGGAAAAAATCATCGTCATCGGCTCCGGTCCCGCCGGCTACACCGCGGCCATCTACGCGGCCCGGGCCGGCCTGGCGCCCCGCGTGATCGCCGGGGCGGTCACCGCCGGCGGTGCGCTGATGAACACCACGGAGGTGGAGAACTTCCCCGGCTTCCCCGAGGGCATCCAGGGTCCGGAGCTGATGGAGAACCTGCAGCGGCAGGCCGAGCGGTTCGGTGCCGTCGTCGAGTTCGACGACGTCGCTTCCGTGGAGCTCAAGGGGCACCTGAAGAAGGTGGCCACCGTCGGCGGGAACACCTACGAGACGCCGTCGGTCATCCTCGCGATGGGCTCCGCCTACAAGGAACTGGGCCTGCCCGAAGAGAAGCGGTTCAGCGGCCACGGGGTGTCCTGGTGCGCCACCTGCGACGGCTTCTTCTTCCGCGAGCAGGACATCATCGTGGTCGGCGGCGGGGACTCGGCCATGGAGGAGGCGCTCTTCCTGACCCGCTTCGGCAGGTCCGTCACCGTCGTCATCCGCCGCGACGCGCTCAGGGCGTCCAAGATCATGGCCCAGCGCGCCCGGGACAACGAGAAGATCCGCTTCGAATGGAACAGCGCCGTGACCGCCATCCACGGCGACGGCAAGGTCACCGGGGTCACGCTCACCGACACGGTCACCGGGGCCACCCGGCGCTTGGGCGCATCGGGCATTTTCGTGGCCATCGGGCACGTGCCGCGCACCGAACTGGTCAGGGGCCAGATCGACCTCGACGAGGCCGGCTACATCAAGGTGGACTCCCCCACCACCGTCACCAATCTCCGCGGGGTGTTCGCCTGCGGCGACGCGGTGGACCACCGCTACCGCCAGGCCATCACTGCCGCCGGCACCGGCTGCGCCGCCGCCCTGGACGCCGAACGCTACCTGGCCGCCCTCGAGGATGCCGACAGCATTGCCACCGCGCTCGTCGAGGAGGGCACCCATGGCTGAGGAGGCAATCGCGCCATAGCCGTTCCGGTCACCCGTGGAGGTCTTCCATCACCGAGCGGAGGCTGCCCAGGAATTCCTCGAGGTCGGCGTCCGAGAAGACCAGCGGAGGACGGATCTTCAGGACGTTGTCCTCCCTGCCCGAGGAACTGATGAGGACCCGTCGCTGCCGCAGCGCGTTGACGATCCGCTCGGCACCGTCTTTGTCTGCCGCCTGGCTGCCCGGACCGGTCACCACATCCACGCCGTAGAAGAGCCCGCAGCCCCTGACCTCGGACAGCATGGGATAGTCGCGTGCTATCCCCCGCAGGCCCGTTCCCAGCAGGCCGCCGAGCCGGCGGATGTTCTCGAGCAGGTTCCCGTCTTCGATCACGTCCAGGACCGCGTTGGCGGCAGCGATGCACACCGAGTTGCCCCCGAACGTATTGAAGTAGCGCATATCGTTCCCAAAGCGTTCCAGGACTTCCGGACGGCCGACCACGGCGGAAATCGGCATGCCGTTGCCCATCGGTTTGCCAAGGATGACCAGGTCCGGCAGGATGCCATGCCGGAGGAAACCCCACCAGGCGTCGCCGGTGCGGCCGAATCCCGGTTGGACCTCATCGGCGAGGTACAGGCCCCCGGCGGCGTGCACAACGTCCACGACGGGCTTCAGGAACCCCGCCGGATCAGCCTGCAGCCCGTCGCTGGAGAAGATCGAATCCGCGATGAAGGCCGCGAACCCGGTACCGTCGGACTCAAGGCCGTCGATGGTCTGCCGAACCCTGTCGGCGAACAGCCGCCCGGCATCGGCGCCCTCCACGGACGTGTCGGGCGCATCGACATACCGCACCCAGCCGGCTGTCGGCCGGTGCGGCCCAAGGCTTGGCGAGATGGTGGCCGCCTCCGTCGTCGTTCCGTGGTAGGCATGCCTGGTGACGATGACCCCTCCCCTGCCCGTCTCGTACTTGGCGATGCGCAGGGCCAGATCCACCGCCTCGCTGCCGGTGCAGGCATAGATCACCTGTCCGATCTCTTCGGGGAAGAGGCCGATAAGGCGTTCCGAATACTCGATGATCGGCAGTGTCACATAACGCGTGTGCGTATTCAGCCGCGACATCTGTTCGCATACTGCCTGGGTGACGCGGGGATTGGCGTGGCCCACGGCCGGAACGTTGTTGTAGACATCGAGATAGGACCTGCCGTGGCTGTCGAACAGCCGGACCCCGCTGCCCCGGACGAATTCGACCGGTTCCCGGTAGAACAGCCGGTACGAAGGCGCCAGCACCCTGCTGCGCCGCTCCACCATGGCTCTCATTTCCGGATCAAGCGAATCGAGGGTCGACGGATCGAAGCCGTTCGCCATGTAGGTGTTCTTGCTGGACAACGCCGTTCTCCTAAATATCGTCGATATGACCGAATGCAGGGGCTCTGCAGGGCACGTCACGCCCCGAGGCTCAGCGCCACGTCCCTCAGCCTCGCCTGCTGCTGCCGCCGAAGTTCCACTGCCTGATCGATACTGATCCGGGTGAACCGTACTTTGTCCGGGACCTTCGCCTGTGCCAGCAGGTCCAGGTCCCGGGCAATGACCGTGCCGAGGGTGGCGTAGCCGCCGCCTGTGACGGCGTCCCGGAGGAGGCAAATCGGCTCGGCTCCGTCCGGTACCTGGATGGAGCCCATCGGATAGCCGAGATCCACGACATTGCTCGGATTGTCTCCCGCACCGAAGACCGGGGCGCGGTCCACGAACTCGAGGCGCTCACCGTGGAACCGGTAGCCGATGCGGTTTGCCTCCGCCGTGACGCGGTACTCGGTCGAGAAGAAGGTCCCAAGGCTTTCCGGCCGGAAGCGGTAGTTGCACAGCCCCTCCACGACCCTGAGTTCGTACTCATGTCCCAGCCGCGGCAGGAAGCGTTCATCCAGCCGGACGCCGGCACGCGGCGCCCCGCGTGCCGGGGAAGCCTCGGCCACCGGCAGTTTGTCCCCCTGCTTCAAGGGGCGGCCGTCCAGGCCGCCGATCGACGAGGTGGCGTACGTCGCACGACTGCCCAGGAAGGGCACCGTGTCGATACCGCCGGCAACGGCGATATAGGCCCGGCAGCCTGCGGTCATCGGTCCGAATTTGAGCGTCTGCCCGGCCGCTACCACCAACGGCGCCCACTGCTCCGCGGGCTGGCCATCAAGCAGTACCGGCAGGGTTGCTCCTGTCACTGCCACGGTTGCGCTGCTATGGAACAGGAGCTCCGGAGCAAGGAAAGTAACCTCCAGCGTGGCCGCCGAAATGCCATTTCCGACCAGCAGGTTCGCAACCGAATGGGAGTACTGGTCGAGTGCGCCGGAGGGCGGCATGCCGATGGCATAATAACCGTCGCGGCCCAGGTCCTGGACGAGCGAGTGCAGACCCGGAGAAACTACCTCGATCATGAGAGTTCCTCCATCAGCCGGGCATTGTATCCGTCGATGTCCTGGACGAACTCGGCATAGTTGAAATGCACCGGGCTCCTTCGGTAGTGGTACTGTCCGCATTCGACGCTGGCCCGGGTTTCGAAGTACTCGTCATAATCGATGGGCCGGTACTTGAAAATCGTGCCCGGCTGGGCGAGGACGATGGATTTTTCGAATCCCGGATTCGTTTGCGTCATGTCGAAGACCGGCACCGGCGACCGGCCGATCAGCTGGTACCCGCCCGGACTGCGCGTCGGATAGACCGTGGTGAACGCGCCGCCGTGTCCGACCGCCCGGGCGGGCGTCTCCGTTCGTGGACTGACGTACTTCGGTGCCTGGATCTGGCGCTTCCGGGGAACCAGCTGGAAGCATTCCGCATTGCCTGGGATAAAGCAAGGGAAAGTCGCAATAAACGGACTTCCCGAATGGGCGGAGATAAAGTCGCGGATGGTCGAAAATCCGTTGATCCGCGCACAGTAGGCAATGTCGGTCTCGGTCGGTGACTGATGACGTTGCCTGAATTTCATGAGCACTTCGGTCGTCCACGGATCGTCATAGTAAACGGGGATTTCTATGATTTCGGTTTCCAGGATGGAGGATTCGGCGCCCGGGAAGCGCGCGTGGGCGTCGTGCAGGGCCGCCACGAGGTCGCGCGGATCCTGGCGGTTCGGATCTACCCGGATCATGTAGCTGATGTGTGACGGGCAGACGTCCAGGATGCCGGGGATTTTCATCGAGGATACCTCGGTGGTAATCAGCTGAACCCTCAATGCATCGACCAGTGACATGGATTCAGAGAGTTCGACAAAGAGGAATTCATCCGCCCCGAAGCTCAACTTCGAGCCGTCCTGGAAGTAGTGATAAACCGGCTGGTCCAATTCAGTTCTCCGATCCGATGATGCAGCGGACAAGGATGTCGGATTCTTCGGGTGCACGGCGGACGGCCCGGGCAATCCCTCCCGCGTTCGGGCGGCCGCCATGGATGCCCATGGGCTGCACGGGCATTATTATTGGGAATCACGCCGTTTCCCGTGCTTGTCCTGCGGCGGATGCGTGCCGCAGGACAGGCACGGCAGCGGAACCGTGTTATTGCTTGACGCAGCCCCGCAGTCCGGATGGCTCCTGGCCTTCGGTGACGCGGCCCTCGACCCATCCCGGGTCACATGAACCTCTGGTGTAGATCCTGCGGCTCTCGGGCTGGGCGAATTTGCTCATGTCCGGCAGCGGCTGGACTTTGGCCGCCGGCTTGCCGGACTTGGCCGAATCCAAAGAGCTTTCCGGAAGCAGGTCCTTCTGGAAGATCTCCGTCACGAACGTATCGTTGGCCTGGGGGAAGAAATTGCAGCCGTTGGCAAACTCGCTTCCCTTGCACGCCTTGGCGGTTTCGGTGGTCACCCACGGCAGCGGCATTTCGATATTCTTGGGAACCGAGTCAGGGCCGTCCTGCAGGATCTTCAAGCCGACCTTCATGGCCACCCCTGCCTGGGCCGGCGGGGAGCCGGAGGAGATCCCGGGCCAGCCTTCGCTGAGCCGCTGGCGGAAGTAGTTGCTGTTCTCCCCTGTCACCGGAATCTTCTTGCCCGCGGCCTCCAGCGCCTTGAGGACGCCCGCCTCACCGTCCTGGGACCAGATGCCGTCCACGTCAGGATGGGCAGCAAGTGCCTTCGCTGTCTCCTGCTGGCTGACGGACGAATCCCACTTGCCGTAGAACTCGGAAACCACCTTGATGCCGGGGTAGCGGTCGAACACCGCCTTGGCGGTGTCGTAATGCACCGTGTCGGTCGCAGTTCCCGGCACCCCGCGGTTCATGAAGATCTTGCCCTTTTCATGCAGCAGGTCCACCAGGGCCTGCGCCGTCTGGGCGCCGAAGAATGCCTTCTGCGGGTCGTCCACCCGTGCCCCGGTAATGAAGGCAACGTTGTAGGCACAGTCGGCGTTGACGGTGGAGTCGTAGAACACGAAGGTGACTCCGCGCTGGCATCCCTGTTTGACTACCGAGTCCAGGGCCGTGGGCGAAATCGGGTAGGAAACGATCAGCTTCGCTCCGGACGCGATCATGGACTGCAGGTCGGAGATCTGCTTCTGGACATCGGTGCCGGAGATCTGCTTGACGACGTCGTACTTTTCGGCGTTCTCGGGCGCCTTGGCAATGGACAGTGCCAGGTTGGCGGCCTCGTCCTGCCAGTTGTTTCCGCTGTAGCTGAGGTTCAGGTAGATCTTCTGCTTGCCGTTCGACGCCTGCTGATTGCCGCCTCCGCATGCAGCGAGGCTTATGACCGTGGCCCCGACGGCCACTGCACCCAGGATGCTGCGTATTTTCTTGCCCATTGCTCCTTCTTTTCTGGTGGTTGCATGGATGTGCTTCGTCACTGGGTGGGGGATCCTAGCTGACACGCTGGCTGAACCTCCCGCCGATGAGTGCGATGAGGATGATGGCACCGTAGAGCACCTGCCTGAATCCCTCCGGAATGCCTGCCGCGGAAATGCAGATGCTCAGCAGTGTCAGGAGTACGGCTCCGCCGACGGTACCCAGGAAGGATCCCGCTCCGCCTCGGATCGCGGAACCGCCGACCACGACAGCCGTGATGCTGGGCAGCAGCCAGCCCGCGCCGATGTTCAGGTCCGCGCCCGAGGAATACCCGAGAAGCATGACCCCGGTCAGCCCGTAGAAGGCCGCTGCCACAACGTACACGGAGACCAGCGTGGCCGTGACGGACAATCCGGCAATCTGCGTGGCCCGGACGCTGTTGCCCACGCAGTAGGCCTGCCGCCCCAGGCGCGTCCGGTTCTGGATGAGCAGTCCCAGCAGCACGACGAGCACCAGCACGATGATGGGTGTCGGGATGCCGGCCACCGCGATTCGTCCACTGAAAAGGTCGGCCAGCACGGCCGGAGACCGCTGCGCCGGGGCACCCCTGCTCACGCCGAGGAGAATGGAGGCCAGGATTGTGCCCGAGGCGAGTGTGACGATGAACGGGGGAAATCCGGCGTAGGCCACGAAGAGTCCGTTGACGGCTCCGACCACCGCACTCAATGCGACGGCGATGGCAACCGCTGCGAGCACCGGTACTCCCGCATTGGCGAAGACACCGGTAGCGAAGGCACCGAGGCCCACCACGGAGGCGACAGACAGGTCGATTCCTCCGGTCAGGATCACCAGGCCCTGGCCAAAGGCCACGGTCACCATGAACAGGCTGAGGATGAGGACGCTGTTGACCAGGGAAACCGAGGGGAAGTTGGGACTGACGATCCGTGAGAGCGGAAGGCAGATAAGGGTGATGAGCCACACGATGGCAACCGGGTTGACCAGGGCCCCCGGGACCCGGCGCGCACCCTTGGCCGTCGCCGCTGCCCCTGCCGGCTTCGGGCCGGTGTGGGCGGCCGCCGGAGATGCTTGCAGTTTCACGTTGCCGCTCCTTGGATATTCCTTGTCGGGACAGAGGGTTCTGGCAGGGCCCGGGGTGCTCCGGTCTTCTTCTTTCCGGTGGACCGCGACCTCAGGTACCGGGTGACCACCGGGATGCTGAGCGCAACCAGGATGATCAGACCCTGGAAGGCCCCGACCCAGAAGTCCGCGATGCCCAGGCCAAAAAGGAGCTTCGGAATGGTCATCAGGCTGGCAGCCCCCAGGATCGAGGCAACCGCGTTGCCTGCTCCGCCCCGGAAGCTGACCAGGCCCAGCGCCATGGCCGCGAACGCGGTCAGCAGGAAGGGCCGGCCGGCATTCGGGTCACCCGAAGAAGTCACCGCCGTCAGGTACAGCCCCGCCACTGCGTACAAGCCGCCGGCGACGGTGTAGGCCGTGATCTCGCTCCTGGTTACGGGGATGCCGGACATGACGGCAGCGGGCCGGTCCGCGCCGATGGCGAACAGGGCGCTGCCCGTCCTGGTCCGGCGGAAGATCGACCAGAGAACGCCGATGGCGACCAGCACCAGGAGCGCGATCGGGATGCTCCCGATTGTGGCGAGAAGCACCTCGGTGAACCCGGGCGGCACCGACCCCCCGGGAGCCGGCAGGATCATGAGCGCAACCCCGGTGCTGCAGATGAACGAGGCGAGCGTGACGGCCAGCGACTGAAGCCTCAGCAGAACGATGAGGATGCCGTTCAGGAGGCCGATTGCCAGGCCCACCAGCACAATCATGACGATGACCAGCAGCGATTGTTCCTGATACTTCGTCAGCAGCGTTGCGGCCATGACATTCGACAGCGATATCGTGCCGGCGACCGACAGGTCGAAGCCGCCGGTGATCAGCACGAGCGTTGTGCCGACCGCCGCAATGGCGAGCGGAGTGAAGAGCACCACATAGTTGCCGAAGGCAAAAGCGTTCCTTTCAAAGGGAGAGAAAATCAGCAACAACGAATACGTGACAACGAAGATCCCTACAGCTGTAACAAGGCTCGGTTCCGGCAAGGCCTTGAATTTCGTCTTCTGCACCCTCAGCTCACCTCTACTCTGTTAAGAGCGCTTTTCATGATGTTGGTTTCGGTGATGTCAGCACCCGAGAACTCCGCGCGGATCCTCCCGCCGTGGACCGTATATACGCGGTCGCACAGCCCGACGAGTTCGGGTATCTCGGTCGAGTAGATGATGACGCCGCGCCCGCTGTCCGCGAATTTGCGCATCAGGTCGTACAGCTCCAGCTTGGTAGCCGCGTCAACCCCGCGGGTCGGATCGAACAGGATAAGGCACCGCGGATCCTGGGAAATGGTCCGCGCAAAAACCGCCTTCTGCTGGTTTCCTCCGGACAGGTCCGCCACTCGCCGGGCGAGCATCTGGCCCGGCAGATTCACCTGCTTGGAAATGTCGTTGGCGAGCCGCATCTCCCGGCGCTTGGAGACGATGCCCGCAGCGGAATACTTCCGCAGCGATCCAACGGTCATATTGAACGCGGAAGACATTTCCAGGAAGAGGGCCTCGGTCTTCCGTTCCTCGGGAACGAGGGCCGTCCTGTTTCCGGTCTCGGTCGGCTCCACCTCGACCCTGCCGGCCGTCAGGGGCATCAGCCCTGCCAGGCCGTAGAGCAGTTCACGTTGGCCGTGGCCTTCGAGTCCTGCCACTCCGACGATTTCCTTCTCGCGGACCGTCAGCGTTGCCTCCTTGAGCCGGTCTCCCACGGCGATGCCTTCGGCCACAAGGACGGGTTTTCCGCCGACATGGTCGAGCGGTTTCGGCGGAAACGTCTTGGAAAAGGACCGGCCGATCATCAGTTCCACCAGTTCGTCATCGGTTTTTTCGCCGCGCTCGAAGGATCCGACGGTGCGGCCGCTTCGCAGGATGGTCCCGCGGTCGCAGATGTCTTCGATTTCGTGGAGTTTGTGGCTGATGTAGACCACCGAACAGCCGCCCTCCTTCAGCCGCCGCAGCTGGGCGAACAGCCAGGTGGTATCCGGCAGGGCAGCGGTGGGCTCATCAAGGATCAGCAGCTTGGGGTCGATCGACATGGCGGCAATGATCTCCACCTGCTGGCGGGTGGCCAGATCGACCTCGGCAATGAGTGCCTGCGGGTCGATTTGGTTGGCCCCGAACTTGTCCAGGATCCGGGACGCGTTCGCTACCATCTTCTTCCGGGAAATCAGCCCCAGCGGTCCCCGCGGGAGGTCCGGAAGGCAGAGCTTCGCGGCAATCGTGATGTTCGGCGGCGAACTGAGTTCCTGGTAGGCGATGCCCAGCCCCGCCCGGCGCGAATGCCGCGGATGGCCAAACTGCAGTTCATGGCCGTCAATCTGGACGGAACCGGCATCCGGGACAACCATGCCGGACAGCACTTTCATCAGTGTCGACTTGCCGGCGCCGTTCTCCCCAAGCAGGCCGTGGATCTCGGCCCGGTCCAGCGTCATTGTCACGTCGGAGAGGGCCTTGGTCGCACCGAACGACTTGGATATGCCGTGGATTTCAACGAATCCCATGATCTGTCTCCCTAGCGGATTCCATTGGTGTTGGCAGGGCAGGCCGCGGTCAGGTCCGCTCCCGGCGGATTCTCGAGGCCACCTCTGCGGGATCGGCCTTGGCGATCTGCAGGACAGTCGGCCAGGTTGCCTGCTTTCGCGCTTCGCCGTAACGGTGGTTCTGCTGCGAGGTGCGCTTCGTCCACGTGGCCGCATTGACGCACAGGCGGGCAGCGGCAAGGGGGAAAACCACCTCCAGTTCCTCGTCCGTCATCTGGATGAGCTCCCGGTACCCGGCCACCACCTCGCAGAACGCGGAGACCGGATCTGCCTTCCTCAACATGGCGTAGGCTCCGGCGACGGCGGGTTCGGCCACCCGGATCGTGGTAACGGCATCATTGAAGTCCACCACTCCGGCGAGGCGTGCCTCGCCGGAGTCCGAGGCCGCGACCAGCACGTTGAAATCATTGAGGTCCTGATGGACTGTCGCCGTAGGCAGCCTGTCAAAGACCGCCGCTGCGTTCCGGAACCAGCCCAGGATTATCTCCACGCTCCGGCGGCATTCCGGATCCGTCACGGCGTCGAGGGAGTCCTCGATGGCCTCCTGGCTGCGGGTGACCAGCCAGTGGTGTGCACCGAGTCCGGCAGGCTGGACCAGCCCTTCCAGTGCGTTGGTGATCTCGGCCGCCACCCGGCCAAGCCGGCGCAGGAGCGCCGGGGGATGTTCCTCCACGGTTGCCATCATTTCCCCGTCGATCCAGTTGAGCAGCCGCAGCAGGTAGCGCTCGCCCCCCACGACGACGCCGCAATGGACCTGCCCCTGCCGGTTCGGAAGCATCCGCGGAAACTCAACGCTGATCGGCCGCTGAGCCAGATGCTCCAGCACCGACTCCTGCCAGGCCACCGCCTCCGGCGGCGAGGAGGCAGGCGTCAACTTCGCCAGGAATCGCCGGCCGTGTGCATCGGTGACACGCACGTTATGGTCGATTTCCCCGCCCAGCACCCTGGTGTCCGTCACGTCCAGGTCATAAAGGTCGTGGAGAAGCGCAGCCACTTCGCCGACCGGAACGTTCGAACGATCATGGGGCTTTACCGCTGTTCTTTGGTTTTCCGGGCCTGTTGGCATTCACTCGCACCCTTCGGGCCGCCACGTGCACAGCACGCTTTTGCTGCTCGTTGCTGATTTCAAGTACACCAACGCCGGCACTGGACGGTCAATGCATCGTGCGCCTACAATACGCGCATTATCTGTGCACGGTGCACACCGTGGCGGACGGCGCGGGCCGGCATGAATGGAGGGGCTGGCGGTGGGCGCGGAGGAGATTGGACGAGTGGCGCAAAGCCTGCTCGACCACAAGCTGGACCAGCTGACGGACCTGTCGATGTCGCGGCTGATAGAGGACGAAAAGGGCTACCAGTCCATCAATCTGGCCGATCTGCGCCACCAGATGCAGCGCACGATCCGGCTTGCACTGATGAGGCTGTCGGGAACGCCCATTCCCCCCTCGCTTTCCTCTGCCGCCTACGAGACCGGCCAGCTCCGGGCCTACCAGAACCTGGAACTGTCAAGCGTCCTCCATTCCTTCCGGATCGACCTGCGCATCCTGTGGGAAGCAATCGTCAAGGAAGGCAAGGCCCTCGGACTCGATGCGAGTCCGCAGTTCCTGGAGGGGCTGGTTGATGTCTGGGAGGCTGTGGAGGCAAACATCGCCGATGTCGTCGAAGGCTACCGGCGGGCAGCCGACCGGGTCAGCCGCCGGCTGGAGGAAATCCGTTCGGTGGCTTTCGAGCGGCTCCTGCTGGAAGGAGAGCGTGACGACTCCATCGTTGCCGAGGCCTCCCGGGCCCTGGACTTCCCCGTTGACGGCAGCTATCTGTGCCTCGTCGGGGCGTTCCCTGCCCCGAACCCCGACCTGCTCAACCGCAGCCTCGCCCGCCTGAACCAGCGGAACGTGCGTTCCCACTTCTCCTGGGGAGCCGGCGAACTTGTGGGAGTCATGCTTATCCGGTCCTCTGCGGACGAGGCACTGCGGCATCTTGATGACCTGCAACGGTTCACGTGCGGAGTCTTCGACGTTGACGGCCTGAAGTCGGTTCCGAAGGGAATCCGCCTTGCGAGGGCCGTGATCCGCGGATCGGACCAGCCGGGAATCCGGCATCTGCGGCAGGGCTGGACGGGGGCGTTTGCCTCCGTGGACAGCGAGCTGTCCGACATCCTCGCCGCCGAGGTCCTGGCACCGGTGGAATCGTTGCCGCCGACGGAGCGTGATGCCTGCTTCGAGGCGATTGCGGCCTACGTTGCCAGCGACGGAACAATAGCCGACATCGCCAGGATCACCTATCGGCACCGGAACACAATCCGCAAGCGCCTCCAGCAGCTGGAATCCGTGACCGGCCTCGACCTGTCCCGGCCGGCCGACATCACCACGATCAGCCTGGCCTACGACGCCTACAGGCGCCGGCAGAAAAGGCATGCCGGCCGCGGCCGCTAGGGCATCACGTCACCGGAATTGGGTCCGAGGGTCTGCCCGACAAAGAGATTGCCGCCGGGGTCGCTGGCCAGCAGGATGGCTGCGGGGGCGACCTCGGCCGGGGTGCCGAACCGCCCGAGCGGCAGTTCGGCACGCTTGGCCGCCTTCCAGTCTTCGGAGATGCCGTCCACCAAGGGGGTGGTGATCGGGCCCGGGGCGATGCTGTTGGCCAGGACATTGTGGGGCGCCATCTCCAGCGCAAGCGCCTTCGTCAGCCCGATGACCCCGGCCTTGGCCGCACTGTAGTGGCTGAGCCCGAGGCCTCCCTTGATGCCCAGTTGGGAGGCGACATTGATGATCCGGCCCCACTTCCGCTCGCGCATCTCCCCCACCACCTCCCGGCAGCAGAGGAACACCCCGGTCAGGTCGACGGCGATCGTTTCGTTCCACATCGCCAGCGTCATCTCTTCCAGGGGCGACTCGGTGAGCAGCCCGGCGCTGTTCACCAGGATGTGGACCGGGCCGAGCTGCCGCCGGGCGGCGGCGAAGGCGTCGCGGACGCTTGCCTCATCGGCGACGTCCACCCGGATAATGCCGTCGCCGCCGGCGCGGTCCAGGACCGCCACGCGGTCGCTGTTGGCCCGGAAGGCCTCGGCAATGGCCAGCCCGATGCCGCTGGCGCCGCCGGTCACCACCACCGCGCGTCCGGTCGCCGTGTCGAAGGCAGCGGGCCCGCTCATCAGGCACGCATCTTGATCGTCAGCCCGCCGTCCACGACCAGGGCCTGACCGGTGACATAGGCGGCGTCGGAAGATGTGAGGAAGCCGATGACGCTGGCGACTTCCTCCGGCCGGCCGACGCGTCCCCAGGGGATGTCCTTGCCCGCCCGTTCCAGCCCCTCCGGTCCCAGGGAGTTGACCGGATCCAGCGACTGGGGTGTTTCGATCAGTCCCGGGATCACCGCATTGGCGCGAATCCCCCGCGGTCCCAGCTCTGCGGCCACGCTGCGGACGAGTCCGAGGACGCCGGCCTTGGCCGCGGCATAGTGCGCGTGCTCCTCCCAGCCGTAGACTCCGCCGGCAATCGAGGATACGGCGACCATGGCTCCGCCGTCGGCCATCCTGGCGGCGCCGGCCCGCAGCGTGCGCAGCACGCCGGTCAGGTCGACGTCGAGCATGTCCGTCCAGCGGTCGTCGGACAGTTCCGCCAGGGCGGCGTTGCGCAGGATGCCCGCATTGGCGATGGCGTAGTCGAGCCGCCCGTATTCCTGGACGGCCCGCTCGGCGAAGGCATCAACGGAGGAGGTGCTGCGCACGTCGACTTCCTGGATCACACCCTGGCCTCCCGCGCCGGTCACCAGCCGCAGGGTCTCCTCCGGATCATGCGGGTCCCCGGGGAAGGTGCCGATGACGCTGCGCACGCCGCGCTGCGCATAGTGGGCGGCGAGGGCACGGCCGATGCCGCTCGCGGCACCGGTGATGATTGCTACCGGGGCATCGTCAGTCGACTTCATGGGGATGATCCTCCAGTATGGCCTCAAGCGGCGGCTTGGCGGCGAGCATCAGCAGCCCGGAGACCAGGGTTCCCACGGCTCCGACCCACAGGGCCGCCGCTCCGGTACCCGCCCCGGCGGCCACGGCAGTGAAGATGGCGCCGCCGAGGATGGTGCCCGGCTGGCTCATGGCGCCGATGAACGCGGTTCCGGTGGCACGGCAGCTGACGGGGTAGCACTCGGCCATGAAGTACTGGATGGCCGCGTAGGGGCCGACCAGGAAGAACAGGCCCGCGCCGTAGGTGAGGATGATCATTCCCGCGTTGGTGGCCAAGGGGCTGAGCATGATGCTGAAGCAGATGCCCGAGATGATCCAGCCGATGACGATCGTCTTCTTGCGGCCGATCTGGTCGCCGAGCCAGCCGTGGAAGACATAGCCGAAGTAGGCCAGCCCGTTGATGACGATCAGCAGCCAGAACGCCGTGGTCAGTTCCACGCCCTTGGCGTTCTTCAGCACGGAAGTCCCCAGGATGCTGAAGATCGTGATGCCGAAGAAATTGATGATCCAGGCCAGGGAAAACACGACGGTATTCCTGGCCAGATGCGGTTCCCAAATGCGCTTCAGGGGTGCCGCGGACGAGTGTTCCACACCGTAGGCGTGGGCCAGCGCATGCGCCTGCTCGCTTTGTCCATGCTTCTCAAGCTGGGTGAGCCGGTGGTGCAGTTCGAACTGCGGGGTTTCCCGCAGCTTCTTCGCGATGGCCCACATGATGATGGCTGCCGGGATGCACGCCAGCACGTACAGAATCCGCCAGCCGAAAATCGGAAGGAAGGCCAGGGACAGGGCGCTGGCCAGCAGGAAGCCCAGGGGCCAGCCGCCCTGGATGAAGGAGTAGTGGAAACCGGGACGCTTCCGCCTCTTTTCATCCTCGGTGACCTGGTAGACCTCATTCATGTAGGTGGCATTGACGGCCTGTTCGGAAAAACCGAGGCCGCCAAAGGACCGCACGAACACCAGGAGCGCACTGCTGATAGCGCCCAGCCCCGCGGGGATGAGCGAGGTCAGGCCCGAGACAACGGCGGTGCCGCCAATGGTGGTCATCATTCCGCGGCGCCGGCCGAGGCGGTCAATCACGGGGCCGATGGCGAAGCAGACGACCGCGGTACCGACGGCGATCCAGGTATTGATCGCATAGGCCTCGGGGGCGGTCCAGCCGAACTCGTCCTGCATGGCCGGCAGCAGCGTGCCGAAAAGCCCGAAGTCGAAGACGGCAACGGTCCAGGCCAACAGCGCCAGGATCGAGGAGGTGTTGGTGGTCTTCTTGGAGAAGGACGGGAACTGCCGTTTCTCGCCGGTGGTGGGAATGCTCAGGTCGACGCCGACCTCGGGGGTACTCATGGGTTTGTCTCCTTTCGCGGCGAGCGCTGGATGAAGGAATCGGCGATCTGGTTGAAGGTGAGCCAGCTGACACCGTCATGCGTGTTGATGTGCTCGATGAGCCGTTCGAGCATGAGCAGTACCTGGGGCCTGCCGGAGACATCCGGGTGGATGGTCATGGTGAAGGCGGCCTGGTCCATTTCCCGGTAGACCCAGTCGAACTGGTCCCGCCACATCTGTTCGATGTCGCGCGGGTTGACGAACCCGTGCGAGTTCGGGGATGCCTTGATGAACAGCATCGGGGGCAGGTCGTCCAGGTACCAGTTGGCCGGGATCTCGACGAGGTCGGTCTCCTCGCCGCGGACCAGCGGCTCCATCCAGGTTTCGGCGGGTTCGCCGTAGTTGATCTTGGTCCACCGGTCGCCGACCCGCACGTAGTAGGGCTCGAAATCGCGGTGCATCAGGGAATGGTCGTACTTGATGCCCCGTTCGAGCAGGATTTCGTTGGTGACGGCCGAGAATTCCCACCACGGTGCGACGTATCCGGTGGGCCGGTTCCCGGAAACCTTTTCGATCAGTTCGATGCAGCGGTCCAGGATGGCTGTCTCCTGCTCCCGTGTCATCGCAATCGGGTTCTCGTGGGAGTAGCCGTGAACCCCTATCTCGTGCCCGGCGTCCGCCACCATGTGGCTCAGGTCCGGAAAGGTTTCTATCGAATGTCCCGGGATAAACCACGTCGAGGGCAGTCCGTACTTCTCGAAGAGCCGCAGCAGGCGCGGGCCCCCGACCTCCCCGGCGAAGAGCCCGCGTGAGATATCGCAAGGGGAGTCCTGGCCGCCGTAGGAACCAAGCATGCCGGCAACCGCATCGACGTCCACGCCGAAGGCGACCTGAATATCCTTTGTCATGAGCTGGCCTTCCTGATCCGTACCTGAATGGGGATGTAGTCAACTGTCCTGGGACGGCGGCCGTCCGAGCCGGGTGAAGGCCTCGGCGATTTGGGCCCGGGGTGTGTCCAGCCTGAGCAGGAGGCTGAGCAGGATCAGGGCCTGGGACGGGCGCAGTATCCCGGAGGGAATGGCGCCGGCCGCAAGCAGATCCTTGCCGCCGCCATCTCCATAGATCGGCACGACCGGGCCGGCGTGAACGCGGGTGCTGGTCACGACGACGGCGCCGGCTGCGGTGGCGTCGGCGACCGCAGCGCACAGCTTCGGGTTCGCATTGCCGCTGCCGGTGGCCTGCAGCACGATTCCCGCCGCCCCCGCCTCCAGCGCCGCCCGCAGCAGGGCGTCGTCCGCCCCCGGG
>NZ_JBHTML010000023.1:0-32564 GCF_042679445.1 Arthrobacter sp. GCM10027362 | reverse complement strand
GGCGCTGGACGCCGCGCAGAAGGCGGCACAGGCCAAGGCCGCCGCCGCGCAGAAGGCGGCACAGGCGGCAGCCGCGAGGAAGACCGCCCAGGCGAAGGCCGCCGCGGCGAACAAGCCCGTTAACGATCCGGCCGGGGCCAAGGCCTACGCGGCCGGGCAGTTGCGTAGCTTCGGCTGGGCTGCCTCGGAGATGACCTGCCTGGACAAGCTCTGGGTCCGGGAATCGAACTGGACCACTACTGCCACGAACCCCAGCAGCGGGGCGTATGGCATCGTTCAGTCCCTGCCCGGCGAAAAGATGGCCTCGGCGGGTGCCGACTGGCGGACCAATTACGAGACCCAGATCGACTGGGGGCTGGACTATATCGACGGCCGCTACGGTTCGCCCTGCAACGCCCTGCAGTTCCATTACGCCAACAACTGGTACTAAAACAACCGGTGCCAAAGAGCAGGGGCGCCTGCTGCCACGGCCGGGCCGGCCCGCCGGGTCCGCCGCGGCCCGGTGTGGGGGACCTCGGACCGGATTACGGCTGTCCGGCATGCAGGTCTTACCCTTAACAGGTGAGCTTGACCATCCCCGCCCCCGGTTCCAGCACCAGTGACGCACCTGTCCGCACCTACCAGGTGCGCACTTTCGGGTGCCAGATGAACGTCCACGACTCCGAGCGCCTGGCCGGACTGCTGGAGGAAGCCGGGCTGGTCAGGGCCGAAGGCGGGCAGGCCGACGTTGTTGTCTTCAACACCTGTGCGGTCCGCGAGAACGCGGACAACAAGCTCTACGGCAACCTCGGCCAGCTGGCACCGATCAAGGAGCGCAACCCGGGCATGCAGATCGCCGTCGGCGGCTGCCTGGCGCAGAAGGACCGGGAGGCCATCCTGCAGAAGGCGCCGTGGGTGGACGTGGTCTTTGGCACCCACAACGTCGGTTCGCTGCCGGCCCTGCTGGAGCGGGCGCGGCACAACAATGAGGCCCAGCTGGAAATCCTCGAGTCCCTGGACGTCTTCCCCTCGACGCTGCCGACCAAGCGGGACGCGGTATACTCCGGCTGGGTATCGATCTCGGTCGGCTGCAACAACACCTGCACCTTCTGCATCGTCCCGTCGCTGCGCGGCAAGGAACGCGACCGCCGTCCGGGGGAGATCCTGGCCGAGATCCAGGCGCTGGTGGACGACGGGGCCATCGAGGTGACGCTGCTGGGCCAGAACGTGAACTCCTACGGCGTCGAGTTCGGCGACCGCGGGGCCTTCGCCAAGCTGCTGCGCGCCTGCGGGCAGATCGAGGGCCTCGAGCGCGTGCGTTTCACCAGCCCCCACCCGGCGGCCTTTACCGACGACGTGATCGAGGCGATGGCCGAGACGCCCAACGTCATGCCGCAGCTGCACATGCCGCTGCAGTCCGGTTCGGACAAGGTGCTCAAGGACATGCGCCGGTCCTACCGGTCCAGGAAGTTCCTGGGCATCCTGGAGAAGGTCAGGGAGCGGATCCCGCACGCGGCCATCTCCACTGACATCATCGTCGGCTTCCCCGGTGAGAGCGAAGAGGATTTCCAGGCCACGCTCGACGTCGTCGAGCAGGCCCGCTTTGCCAGCGCCTTTACCTTCCAGTACTCCAAGCGGCCCGGCACGCCCGCCGCCGGGCTGCCGGACCAGCTGCCCAAGGCCGTGGTGCAGGAACGCTACGAGCGCCTGATCGCACTGCAGGACCGCATCGCCGCCGAGGAGAATGCCAAGCAGGTAGGTACCCAGGTGGAGGTGATGGCCACAGCCGCGCAGGGACGCAAGGCCAGCGAGACGCACCGGCTCTCCGGCCGGGCCCGGGACCAGCGGCTGGTGCACTTCTCCGTGCCCGCCGGCGCCGAGGTGCCGCGGCCGGGAGACTTGGTCACCGTGACCATCACCGAGGCCGCGCCGTTCCACCTGATAGCAGATCCGGCCGGCCCGGCGGAGTACTCGGTGCGCCGCTCCCGGGCCGGGGACGCCTGGGACCGGTCCCAGGCCGATTCCTGCGCGGTTCCGGCGCCGGGGCCCGGCAGGGGCGCGAAGGCCGTTTCGCTGGGCATGCCCGTGCTGCCGCTCCGGTCCAGCTAAGCGGCGGCCTGCCGACAGTGGGCGCAGCTGCCGCACCAGCCGGGACAGCCGGCGTCCCGCCGGTGATCGCCGTCGTCGGACCCACCGGCTCGGGCAAATCCGACCTCGCCGTCGCCCTTGCCGAGCGGCTGGACGGCGAAGTTATCAACGCGGATTCGATGCAGTTCTACCGTGGCATGGATATCGGCACGGCGAAGATGACGCTCGAGGAGCGCCGCGGCGTACCGCACCACCTGCTGGACATTCTGGACGTGCGTGAGGAAGCCAGCGTGTCGGATTTCCAGGCGCAGGCCCGTGCCGCGGTGGCGGAGATCCATGCCCGCGGCCGGCGCGCCATCCTGGCCGGCGGATCCGGCCTGTATGTGCGGGCCGCACTGGACGTTATCGAGTTCCCCGGCACCGATCCGAGGCTCCGGCAGCGCCTCGAACGCGAGCTGGAGGCCGGAGGGATTCAGGCGCTGCGCGAACGGCTGCGCAGCGTCGACCCGGTCTCCGCGGAACGCCTCGGCGATGCACGGCGGATCGTCCGGGCACTGGAGGTCAACGAGCTCACCGGCCGGCCCTTCAGCTCGTTCATGCCCGAGCGCCGCTATTTCCAGCCGGCCGTGCAGGTCGGGCTGGCGGTGGACCGCGAGGCGCTGAAGGAGCGGCTTGCCGTGCGCGTGCACCGGATGGCCGCGGCCGGGCTGCTCGAGGAGGTGCGGGTCCTGGACGCCCGCGGGCTGCGCGCCGGCCGGACCGCGTCCCGCGCCCTGGGCTATGCCCAGTTCCTGAAGGTGCTGGACGGGCAGTGGGGCGTGGCGGAGGCGGTGGCCGACACCATCGCCGCCACCCGCAAGTTCGCCCGCCGGCAGCTGACCTGGTTCCGGGCCGACCCGCGCATCGGCTGGTTCGGCTGGCAGGATCCGCAGCTGGTCCCGAAGGTGCTGGAGCATATTGCCAACGCTTAGCCGCCTCCCATTGCTCGCACGCTCGCGATGCGGCCCTCGGCCAGAGGGCTGCCGGGGGTCCCCGTGCGCCAAGCGTGCGGGGAAGGCAGCGAAAAGTGAAGCGGCCGGGGTCCCCACCCGAGCCTGCGAGGGATGGGGTAGGTGCTGAACGCTAAGCTGGAAGGGTGAGCTTGACTATTTCCACCGACGCGGCCAACCTGCCCGCGGATATGTCCGCGCTGGCCGGCCTGCCCTTCGCCAAGGGCCACGGTACGGGCAACGACTTCATCCTGGTGTCCGATCCGGACGGCGCCCGCGAGATCGCCCCGGCCGCCGTGGCCGCCTTGTGCGACCGCCACCGGGGAATCGGCGCGGACGGACTGATCCGTGCCATCCGCTCCGACCGGTTGCCGGAAGGCCGCGCGCTGCTGGCCTCCGAGCCGGCGGCCGAATGGTTCATGGACTACCGCAACGGCGACGGCTCGGTATCCGAAATGTGCGGCAACGGCGTGCGGGTCTTCGTGCACTTCCTGATCGACCAGGGCCTGGTGCAGCTGGCCGAGGGCCAGTCGCTGACCATCGGCACCCGGGCGGGAGTCAAGGTGGTGTCCCGCTCCGCCAACGGCTATGCGGTGGACATGGGGCCGTGGACCTTCATCTTCCCCGACCATGCGGCCGCCAAGTCCATGGACTCGGTAGTGCAGGCCGACGGACTGGAGGTGCCGCGCCCGGCCTTGAGCATCAGCATGGGCAATCCCCACACGGTGGTGGCGCTGGCGGAGCTGGCCGAGCTGGCCGCGACCAAGCTGTACGAGGCGCCGCAGGTCCAGCCGCTACCCGAGCACGGCACCAACGTCGAGTTCGTCGTCCCGGCGGACCCGCTGGTGGTGGACGGGGCCGGCAGCATCACCATGCGGGTGCATGAGCGGGGCGTGGGCGAAACCCAGTCCTGCGGCACCGGGGCCTGCGCCGCCGCGGCGGCGATCCGCTACTGGGCCGGGGCCGGCGCCCCGGACGACTGGCAGGTCAAGGTCCCCGGCGGCGTCGTGCGCGTGAGGTTCCTGCCCCGCGCCGATGGACCGGAGCATGTGGAACTGAGCGGCCCGGCGGTGCTGGTCGCCCGCGGAAGCATCGCCTAAGCGCCCCGATCTCTAGCGGCGGCGGATCCGCAGCACGCGGAAGGCCTTGGACGTACTGTCCCGGCTTACCTGGAAGTCGGCGGGCAGTTCGGCCGCGAGCCAGCGCTGGAGCGAATCGGCGCCGAGGTTCTTCTGCACCACCAGCCAGGCGGTGCCCCCCGAAGCCAGCCGCGGCAGCCAGAGCAGCAGCAGCGAGTGCAGTTCGTTCTTGCCGATCCGGATCGGCGGATTGGACCAGATGGTGTTGAAGCGCAGCTGCGGGTCCACTTCCTCCGGCAGGCAGGCGTGCACATTGGCCAGGCCGAGGGCCCGGGCATTCTCGTTGGTCAGGGCAATGGCGCGTTCGTTGACGTCCACTGCGGTGACCGTCGCGCCCGGGGACTTCAGGGCCATGGTCAGGGCCAGCGGACCCCAGCCGCAGCCGATGTCCAGGAGCTGGCCGGTCGGCGGGGGCGGCGGAACCTCGGCCAGCAGGACGGCAGTACCTTTGTCGATGCCGTCGGGGCTGAAGATGCCGCCGGAGGTGGTCAGGTGGCGGGTTGCGCCGTCGAGGACAGCCGTGAGCGGCCTGCGCGCCTCGGGTGTGCCCGGCCGGGTGCTGAAGTAGTGATCGGAGGCCATAATCCGCCACAGTAATGCGCGGGCGGCCGAAAGGGTATCTAGGCGGACCTAAGCCTGGCTGCGGTCGGCAGCAGACGGAAGCCCCGCGGAGGACTACGATGGATTGACAGACTTCTCAAAGGAGAGCATGACGACGAACAGCAAAGGCCAGCCGGCCCAGGAACCGGAAATGAGCCAGGAGGAAATCCAGGCCGTCATTGACCGGATCCTGTCGAAGGACCAGGCCGCCCGCACCAAGACGGGATCCGGGCCTGCGCCCGGCATCGGCGGCCGGGCCCAGGCCATTTCGGCACTTGACGCCGAACATTCGGAGTTCGACGGCGACCAGCAGGACCTCGAGGAGCGGCGCGCGCTGCGGCGCGTGGCGGGGCTGTCCACCGAGCTCGAGGACGTCACCGAGGTCGAGTACCGCCAGTTGCGGCTGGAACGGGTGGTGCTCGCCGGGGTGTGGAGCGAGGGAACCGCCGAGGACGCGGACAACTCCCTGCGCGAACTGGCGGCGCTGGCCGAAACGGCCGGCTCCGAGGTGCTCGACGGCGTCGTGCAGCGCCGCCTGAAGCCGGACCCGGGCACCTTCCTCGGTTCCGGCAAGGCGCAGGAGCTGCGCGATATTGTCACGGCAACGGGCGCGGACACCGTAATCGTGGACAGCGAGCTTGCCCCCTCCCAGCGCCGCGGTCTCGAGGACATCGTCAAGGTCAAGGTGATCGACCGTACGGCGCTGATCCTGGACATCTTCGCCCAGCACGCCAAGAGCCGCGAAGGCAAGGCGCAGGTGGAGCTGGCCCAGCTCGAGTACCTGCTGCCACGGCTGCGCGGCTGGGGCGAATCCATGTCCCGGCAGGCAGGCGGCCGGGTGGGCGTGGCCGGCGGCGGCATCGGCTCCCGCGGCCCCGGCGAGACCAAGATCGAACTGGACCGCCGGCGGATCCGCACCCGGATGGCCAAGCTGCGCCGCGAGATCAAGGCCATGCAGCCGGCCCGGGAAACCAAGCGGGCCAACCGCAAGCGCAACGCCGTGCCGTCGGTGGCGATCGTCGGCTACACCAACGCCGGCAAGTCCTCGCTGCTGAACCGGCTGACCAATGCCGGCGTCCTGGTCGAGAACGCGCTCTTTGCCACCCTGGATCCCACGGTCCGGCACGCGACCACGGCGGACGGGCTGGGCTACACGCTCACGGACACTGTCGGTTTTGTCCGGTCGCTGCCCACGCAGCTGGTCGAGGCGTTCCGCTCCACCTTGGAGGAGGCCGCCGACGCGGACCTGATCCTGCACGTGGTGGATGCCTCGCATCCGGATCCGGAGGGGCAGATCGCTGCCGTGCGGCAGGTACTGGCCGAGGTGGATGCGCGCAAGATCCCGGAGATCATCGTGCTGAACAAGGCCGACGTGGCGGACCCCTTCACGGTCGAGCGGCTGCGCCTGCGCGAGAAGCACCATGTGGTGGTCTCGGCCCGGACCGGGCAGGGCATCGAACAGCTGCTGGCGGCCATCAGCGACGGCATTCCGCGGCCCAGGGTCCGGCTGGACCTGCTGGTGCCCTACAACCGCGGAGACGTGGTGAGCCGGCTGCACGAGCCGGATGCGGAGATCCTCTCGATGGAGCATCTGGAGAACGGCACCCGGCTGGCGGTCATGGTCCGCGAAGGGCTGGCCGCCGAGCTGGAACCCTTCATCGTCCATGGGTGAGGCGAAGTCCCCGGGCGCGGAGCCGCTGCGGCTGCTGGACCTGGCCGTCTCGGCCATGGGCGGGCAGAACCGGCCCGGCCAGCACGAGATGGCCGCCCGCGTGGCCGAGGCCATTGACGAGGGCCGGCACCTGCTGGTGCAGGCCGGCACGGGCACCGGCAAGTCCCTGGCCTACCTGGTCCCGCTCATCGAGCATGCCCTCGGCAGCGACAAGCCCGCCGTCGTCGCCACCGCCACCCTGGCCCTGCAGTCCCAGATCGTCAACCGGGACCTGCCGCGGCTGCTGCAGGCGATCGGACCCGAGCTGCCGCGGCCGGTGGACGTTGCGCTGCTCAAGGGCCGCAGCAACTATCTCTGCCTGCACAAGCTGGACGGCGGTTTCCCGGAGGACGACGAGCCGCAGGCGCTGTTCAGCCTGGGTGAGGAGGCCGTCCCGCATCCGGCACCGGCCGGCGGCCGCGCCGGGGCGGGCGCGGCGTCGGCCCTGGGTCGCGAGGTGCTCCGGCTGCGCGAATGGGCCGAGGAAACTGCCACCGGGGACCGGGACGAACTGGTGCCCGGCGTCAGCGACCGGGCCTGGCGGCAGGTCTCGGTTACCTCGATGGACTGCCTGGGCGCGCAGAAGTGCCCGATGGCCCAGGAATGCTTCAGCGAACTGGCCCGGGCGCACGCCGCCGAGGCGGACGTCGTGGTCACCAACCACGCCCTGCTGGCGATCAATGCCTTCGAGGGACTGGCGGTGCTGCCGGACTACGATGTGGCGGTCATCGACGAGGCCCACGAGTTGCAGGACCGCGTCACCGGCGCAGTCAGCGGGCAGCTGTCGGCCGCGATGGCCCGGACCGCGGCCTCCGCGGCCCGCAAGCACACCGGAATCAGTGTCGAGGCGCTGAATGCCGCGGCCCGGAATCTCGAGGCGGCCCTCGAGGACGTGCCCACGGGCCTGGTCTCTGCCGGGCTGGCCGAGGCGTTGGAACTGGCCCTGGCCCAGCTGCGTGAGGCCTGCCGGACGGCGCTGTCCGATTCCAAGCCCGACGGCAGTGCCTCGGCCGACGGCGGGCGGCAGATAGCCCGGTCCCGGCTGGTGGCGGTGCTGGAGCTGTGCGAGCGGCTGCTTGCCGCCGGGGAGACCCGCGAGGTCGTGTGGACCACGCGGACCAACAGCTTCGCGGCGCCGGGGGACTACACGCCGGCGGACGAGGCGGCTCCGGCGACGCTGAACGTGGCGCCGCTGTCGGTGGCCGCCCGGCTGCGCGAGGGCCTCTTCGACGGGCATACGGTGGTGCTGACCTCCGCCACGCTGGCCGTCGGCAGCGCGTTCGACGACGTGGCCGGCTCGCTGGGCCTGCTCGGCGAGGGCGCGCCGGCGTGGAGCAGCGCGGACGTGGGCAGCCCGTTCGACTATCCCCGGCAGGGCGTGCTGTACGTGGCCGCGCACCTGCCCAAGCCGGAACGGGGAACCAGCGCCGAACAGTTCGATGAGCTGGAGGCCTTGCTGAAGGCCTCCGGGGGAGGGGCCCTGGGCCTGTTCTCCTCACGCCGGGCGGCCGAGGACGCGGCGGCGGAAATGCGCCGCCGGCTGCCGCTGGAGATCCTCTGCCAGGGCGAGTCCTCGATGGCCGTACTGGTGCGCCAGTTCGCCGCCGAGCCGGCTACCTGCCTGTTCGGCACCATGACGTTGTGGCAGGGTGTGGATGTTCCCGGCGAGGCCTGCCGCCTGGTCGTGATCGACCGCATCCCGTTCCCGCGCCCGGATGATCCACTGATGACCGCCCGGACCCGCGCCGTTGCCCAGGCCGGGGGCAACGGCTTCATGACGGTCTCCGCCACGCATGCGGCGGTCCGGCTGGCGCAGGGCGCCGGGCGGCTGATCCGTGCGGCGGGGGACCGCGGGATGGTGGCGGTGCTGGATTCGCGGCTGGCCAATGCCCGCTACGGCGGTTTCCTGCGCAGCGCGCTGCCGCCGTTCTGGGCTACCCGGGACCGCGCCACCGCCCTGCAGATCCTTGAGCGGCTGGCGGCCGCGGCCGGTGCCCGGAGTCAGTAGCTGCCGGCGCGAGTCGTTCAGAGCGAGCGCAGCACGGAGACCACTTTGCCCATGATGACGGCGTGGTCCCCGAGGATGGGCTCGTACTGGGTATTCTGCGGCAGCAGCCAGGTGTGGCCGTCCCGCTGGCGGAAGGTCTTCACGGTCGCCTCGTCGTCGAGCAGGGCGGCGACGATATCCCCGTTGACGGCGGTGGACTGCTGGCGGACCACCACCCAGTCGCCGTCGCAGATGGCCGCGTCAACCATCGAATCACCGGAGATCTTAAGCATGAACAGTTCGCCGTGGCCGACCAGTTGGCGCGGCAGGGCCATCACGTCCTCCACCACCTGGTCGGCCAGGATCGGCCCGCCGGCGGCAATCCGGCCCACGAGCGGAACCATGGCGGTGTCGGAGGAGCTGGCCAGCTCGGCCACGGCCGCACCGCTGGCGCTGCGCAGCCGCTCCGGTTCCCGGACCCCGGGGATCTCCACCGGGCCCGCCTCCAGCGTCAGGTGGGTAAGCACCTCCATGGCCCGGGGGCGCTTGGGGTCGCGGCGGATGTAGCCGAGCTTTTCCAGCTGGGACAGCTGATGGGTGACACTGGAGAGGCTGGCCAGGCCGACTGTGTCGCCGATCTCCCGCATGGATGGGGGGTAGCCGTGGTCATTGACCGAGCGCTGGATGGTTTCCAGGATCTTCTTCTGGCGCGGGGTCAGGCCCTTGGAGGGCGTTTTGACGGTCTTGGCGCCCGACGACGCCGCGCCGCGGCCGCGCCCCTGGCTTCCGCCGGTGTTCCTGGTGCTCTTCTCGGTCATCGCCGCGCCCGGTCCTTCGTGTCGGGAATTTTGTCAGGAGCGGCTGATCCACTGGCTTCACGATCCAGCACCCCTCCTGCGATTAACGCTAGTCGGCCGCGGGGCTCATTTCAAACATTTGTTCGACTTAACCTCGACAAGGTTCGTCGCTGAGTGCTAGAAAAGGAACCTGTTCATTCGAATACAGTTTCGAACATTTGTCCTTCTACAGGCCGTGGGGCATCTATGCGTTCGAAAAAAGGGAAGGCAGGCACATGTCCGCACAGCTTGGCGCGCACTTTACTGCGCACTTCACTGCGCAGTTGGCCGCGCAACCGGCACCGGTGAAACCGGTGCGCTCCACGATCCGGCTCACCCGGCGGGGCCGGCTGGTCCTGGCCGGCCTGCCGCTGATGCTCGGCGCCGGGCTGATGCTGCTGCTGGCCGGGGCCTTCTCCTCGCCGGCCAAGGCCTCGGGGGCGCTGTCGGCGCCGGAAACGGTCCGGGTCACCGTCGGGGCAGGGCAAACCCTGTGGGACATCTCCACCAGCGTGGCTCCGCAGCGGCACCCGCAGGAGGTGATTGCCGAAATCGTGCAGCTGAACAACCTCGAGGGCACCATCGTCCACGCCGGACAGCAGGTGTTTGTTCCCTCGTCCCGCTGAAGCGGCCCGCCCTGCCCGCGCCCGCAGGATCCAGGCGTAACGCACCACCCATCCGTAAGATCAGCCCCTCCGTAATATCAGCCCATCCGTAATATCAGCGGCAATACCGCCGCCTGCAGCCGGCAGATTCCAGCCCGGCGGAGCCGGGAGCTTAAACTGGCGTGGTGAGTGACCAGCTTGAACGCCTGAACCGACTGCCGCTGCGGGACAATCTGCGGGGACTGATGCCTTATGGCGCACCCCAGTTGCATGTCCCCATTCTCCTGAACGTCAACGAGAACACCCATCCGCTGCCGGAGAAGGTACGTGCAGCCATCGTGGCATCGGTGGAGGAGGCAGTCGCCGGACTCAACCGCTACCCGGACCGGGAGTTTACGGAGCTGCGGGAGGCGCTGGCCCGCTATCTTGGCCACGGCCTGACTCCGGCCGAGATCTGGGCAGCCAATGGCTCCAACGAAGTGCTGCAGCAGATCCTGCAGGCGTTCGGCGGTCCGGGGCGCCGGCTCCTGAGCTTTCCGCCCACCTATTCGATGTATCCGCTGCTGGCCAGCGGCACCGATACCGAGTACGTGGCGGGCCAACGGAGCGCCGACTTTACCCTGACGGCCGAGGCAGCTGCCGGGGCGGTGGCAGCCAGCAAGGCCAACATCGTCTTCCTCTGCTCCCCGAACAACCCCACCGGCACGGCACTGGGCCTGGACGTAGTCGAAGCCGTGTACGAGGCGGGGGCGGCCCGGAATGCCATCGTCGTCGTCGACGAGGCGTACGCAGAATTTGCCCATGCCGGTACCCCGAGCGCGCTGTCGCTGCTGCCGGGTCGCGAACGCCTGATCGTCTCGCGCACCATGAGCAAGGCCTTCGCCCTGGCCGGCGCACGCCTCGGCTACCTCGCCGCCGCCCCGGAAATCGCCGACGCGCTGCGGCTGGTCCGCCTGCCGTACCACCTGTCGGCGGTTACCCAGGCTACAGCCCTGGCCGCCCTTGAGCACGCGGACACGCTGCTGGCCAATGTGGAGGACATCAAGGGCCAGCGGGACCGCATCGTCGACGAACTTACCGCCCTCGGCCTGACTCCGGCGCCGTCGGATTCCAACTTCGTCTTCTTCGGCGGACTGAAGGATCCGCATGCGGTCTGGCAGGGGCTGCTGGAGGCCGGCGTGCTTATCCGCGACGTCGGCATCCCCGGGCACCTGCGCGTTACCGCAGGCACCGAGGCCGAGACCACGGCCTTCCTGGACCGGATCCGGGAACTGGTCTGAACCTGCGCCTCTGCGGCGTCTTCTAAACTGGTAACAGTGGCCGGTTCCGCCATGGCCGGCTTGCCATTTCTTCAAAGGATTTCAATGACCGTGGAAACAGCCATCGGACGGACCGCGCGCCTGGAGCGCACGACCAGCGAATCGTCGGTACTGGTTGAGGTGAACCTCGACGGCACGGGGCGCTCCGAGATCAGCACCAGCGTTCCGTTCTACGACCACATGCTCACCGCGCTGGCCAAGCACTCGCTGATCGACCTGACGGTCAAGGCCACGGGGGATACGCACATTGACGTCCACCACACGGTCGAGGATGTGGCCATCACCTTCGGCGAGGTGCTCAGGTCCGCGCTGGGCAGCAAGGCGGGCATCCGCCGCTTCGGCGAAGCCACGGTGCCGCTGGACGAGGCCCTCGCCCACGCCGTCGTCGATATTTCCGGCCGGCCCTACCTGGTCCACGGCGGCGAGCCCGCGGGGCAGGAGTACCACCTGATCGGCGGGCACTTCACCGGCTCGCTGACCCGGCACGTTTTCGAAGCCATCACCCTGCACGCGCAGATCTGCCTGCACATGCGGGTGCTGGGCGGGCGGGATCCGCACCATATTGTCGAGGCCCAGTTCAAGGCCTTCGCCCGCGCCCTGCGCGCGGCCGTCGAGCCGGATCCGCGGGTTGAGGGCATTCCGTCAACCAAGGGCGCGCTGTGAACCGCAGGCCCAAGGTCACCGTCCTGGACTACGGGTCCGGGAACGTCCGCTCGGCGGTCCGTGCGCTGGAACACGTCGGCGCGGAGGTCACCCTCAGCCACGCCAGCGAGGACGTGCTCAACGCCGACGGGCTGGTGGTGCCGGGCGTCGGTGCCTTCGCCACCGTCATGGAGGGGCTCAAGGCAGTGGATGCCGTGCGCTGGATCGGCCGCCGCGTAGCCGGCGGGCGCCCTGTGCTGGGCATTTGCGTGGGCCTGCAGGTGATGTTCGAGCAGGGTGTGGAACACGGGGTGCGCACCGCGGGCATTGGCGAGTGGCCGGGCACGGTGGAACTGCTGCCGGCGGACGTGGTCCCGCACATGGGCTGGAACACCGTCAAGGCTCCGGAGGGCACCCGGCTCTTTGACGGGATCGGGGACGAACGGTTCTACTTCGTCCATTCCTACGGCGTGCAGCACTGGAACTTCGAGGTCACGCAGCCGGCCATGAAGCCGCCGCTGGTAACCTGGTCCGAACACGGTGCGCCGTTCATCGCCGCCGTCGAAAACGGACCGCTCAGCGCCACCCAGTTCCATCCGGAGAAATCCGGCGACGCCGGTGCCGGGTTGCTGCGCAACTGGCTCGGAACCCTGCGGTAGCCGCGCGTGTGGAGCGTACTTCTGATGGGCCTGGCCGGCCTGCTGGCCGGCGGCGCCATCTCCTTCCGCAGCCAGAAACTGCCCAAGGCGCTGGTCATCGCCTTCTGGGTGCTGGCGGCGATGTCCCTGCTCGCGGCCTACCTGCTGACCCTGGGCCCGGTCAGGTAATCCCGCCGGGCAGCCCGGGCCTCGCACTGCCGGCCCGGCAGGACCGGGCGCCCTCAACGACAACCTTCTGTGAGCTTCTTCGAGCTCCGTGAGAAAGCGGATGAACATGACAACGAACGTGACAACGAATACGGCCGAAATCCTGGAACTGCTGCCGGCCGTGGACGTGGCAGACGGCCAGGCGGTGCGCCTGGTCCAGGGCGAGGCCGGCAGCGAGACCAGCTACGGCGATCCGCTCGAGGCCGCCATGGCCTGGCAGAACGATGGCGCCGAATGGGTGCACCTGGTGGACCTGGACGCCGCCTTCGGCCGGGGCTCGAACAGCGACCTGCTCCAGCGCGTGGTGACCGAGCTGACGATCAAGGTCGAGCTCTCCGGGGGCATCCGCGATGACGCCTCCCTGGACCGAGCCTTGGAGCTGGGCGCGGCGCGTGTGAACCTGGGCACCGCCGCGCTGGAGAACCCCGAGTGGACAGCCCGTGCCATCGCCAAGTACGGGGACGCCATCGCCGTCGGCCTCGATGTCCGCGGCACCACGTTGGCGGCGCGCGGCTGGACCAAGGAAGGCGGCGACCTCTGGGAGGTGCTCGCCCGCCTCGAGGATGCCGGCTGTGCCCGCTATGTCGTCACCGACGTCACCAAGGACGGCACGCTGCAGGGCCCGAACCTCGGACTGCTCAAGGAAGTGGCCTCGCGCACTGCCAAGCCGGTAGTCGCCTCCGGAGGCATCTCCAGCCTCGACGACCTGGCCGCGCTGCGCAGCCTGGTCCCGCACGGCGTCGAGGGCGCCATCGTGGGCAAAGCGCTGTACGCGGGCAAGTTCACCCTGCCGCAGGCGCTGGACGTCGCCGGGCGGCGCTAGGAGCACGCGCAGTGGAAAAGCGCGAATTGCCCGGCCATATCGCTGCCGCCCTGGCCGGAGCCGGCGGTACGGCGGATTCGGCCGGGGTCTCCTGGGAGGGGCGGGACCTGAGCGGCCCCGGCAACCCCCTGCACAACTTCGACCGGGACGACGGGGCGGCGGACGCCGGTGTGGTGGCCGCGCGGGAGGCCCTGCGGGCCGGCACCGGGACCGAGGCTGCCGTGGTGGCCGCACTGTCCAGCGCGCGGGTCTTTGTTCCCGTCATTGCCCGGCTCGGGGAGGAAGCGGCAGGTGCCCACGGCGTGGCCGCCGACAAGCAGGCCGATATGGCGCTGGTGACCCTGCAGGCGCCGGACGGCAGGCGAGCCATGCCGGTCTTCACGACGACGGCGGCGCTTACCGCCTGGCATCCGGAGGCCAGGCCGGTGGCCGTCTACGCACCGCGGGCCGCGCTGTCCGCGGTGGCCGAAAAGTCCGAACTGCTGGTGCTGGACCCGGGGGCGGAGCTGACCTTCGTAGTCCGCCGCCCGGCCGTCTGGGCCCTGGCCAAGCAACAGGACTGGACACCTTCCTACCAGGACGAGTCCCTTCCCGGCACCGTCGGCGCCGCCGTGGCCGGGGAGCCCGACGTGCTGCGGGCACACCTGGAGCCGGGCAGCGGGGTGGCGAGCCGGACCGGGGACGGCAGGATCGTGGCCGGGGGTGGACCCGGGCCCGAACTGGCGCTGGTGCTGCAGGTCAGGGACGGACTGGAACCGGCGGACCTGCAGGCCATCGCCCGGCGGATCCAGCAGTTGCTGGGCACGGACCAGGAATTTGCCGAGCGGGTGGACTCGCTGGAAGTGAGGTTCACCCGCTAAGCCGAAGAGCTGCCGGGCAGATGACGGACCGCCGCCGGCGCGTCCGGCCCGTTAAAAGATCCGGCGCCGGCGTTTCGTGCCGGCGCCGGAGGTTGGCTTTGCGGGGAGGGCGGGTCAGTTCACCGGACCGGTGAACTTTTCGCCCGGGCCTTTGCCCGGGGCATCCGGGAACGGCGAGGCCTCGCGGAAGGCCAGCTGCAGCGAGCGCAGGCCGTCGCGCAACGGCCCGGCGTGCTGGCTGCCGATTTCCGGGGCCGCCGCCGTGACGAAACCGGCCAGCGCGGTGATCAGCTTGCGAGCCTCGTCCAGGTCCTTCAGATCCTCCGCATCCTCGCCGGCGGCCAGGCCGCACTTGACCGCGGCCGCGCTCATCAGATGGACGGCAGCGGTGGTGATGACCTCGACGGCGGGGACCTCGGCGATGTCGCGCATCTGCTCGTGGACTTCCTGCTCGGCCTCGCTCGAGGGAGCTGCCGGTTCGAAGCTGTGGCGGTGCCCGGACCGGCTGGAGGGATTGCTGGACGGATTGTTTTCTGGCGTGCTCATACTGGTAAGCTTGTCACAGACCGATTGAAACCCGGTATTTGCCTGCCTTGCCGGTCCATCCTGCAGGGGCGGCATCACGGGGATCAATATGCAAGCGGAGACCTCTCCCACCTGTCGGCATGGATATCCAGAGCTGCCGGGTCGCGTCGGCAGACTGCTGCACAGGACCTTTGGGCTTCCTGCGCTGCTTCAGCGCCATCCGGAGCCCGGGTGGCTGTGCCGTGGCGGGGCCTTCGATTGCGCTTGCAATTGGGGGCCTTCTTCTTTTGCCGGCGGTGCCAGTTACCAAGAACACAGGAGCGACACATTAGCGAGCCACGAATCAATGATCGGATCCGCGTCCCCGAGGTGCGGTTGGTAGGACCGGCGGGTGAGCAGGTCGGGATTGTCCGCATCGAGGACGCCCTCCGGCTGGCTGCCGAGTCAGATCTGGATCTTGTTGAGGTTGCACCGCAGGCGAAGCCTCCGGTGTGCAAGCTCATGGATTTTGGCAAGTACAAGTACGAAGCTGCTGTCAAGGCCCGTGAGGCGCGCAAGAACCAGACGAACACGGTGCTCAAGGAGATCCGGTTCCGTCTGAAGATCGACACCCACGACTACGAGACCAAGCGCGGCCACGCCCTGCGGTTCCTCGGCGCAGGGGACAAGGTCAAGGCCATGATCCAGTTCCGCGGCCGCGAACAGCAGCGCCCGGAGATGGGCATCCGGCTGCTCCAGCGCTTTGCCGAAGACGTCGCCGAGGTGGGCGTGGTTGAATCCAGTCCGCGGATCGACGGCCGCAACATGGTCATGGTGATCGGTCCGCTCAAGAACAAGGCCGAGGCCAAGGCGGAAGCACGACGCGCGGCACAGAAGGCCGAGGCCAAGGCTGCCAACGAGGCCAAGGCTGCAGGCCATGCCGACGGCACCAAGGCCTCGGGCCAGCGCGCTCCGCGCGAGCGCGTGGATGTGACCTCGGAACAGGCACCGATGACCCAGAGCCTGGCCGACCTGCTGCCTGCCGGGTTGACCCTGCCCGTCGAAGCGCCGGAGGCCGAAGCGCCGGCTCCCGCACCGGCTGCGCCGGCTGCCGCCTCTGCGCCGGCTGCTTCCGCGCCGGCTCCCGCACCGGCTGCGCCGGCTCCGAAGCCTGCAGCACGGGCTTCTGCGCCCAGCCCCGTGGCACCGAAGCCCGGAGAAGCCAAGCCTGCCGTTCCCAAGCCCGGGGACATCAAGCCCTCGGTTCCGAAGCCGACGGCCATCCCCAAGCCTGCTGCCCGACCGGCAGCGCCCAAGCCCGCGGGTCGGGGCAGCTCCAAGAGCTGACCCCGGACCACGTTGATCTGGTACTGCCGGCGGCCTCTGGCCGCCCGGGCAGTCCGGCAGTCATGTAAACCGCCGGTATCCCATCTCGGGATGCCGCATGAGCCGATGGCCTCCGGGCCGGAGGAAGACGTAAGGAGAACGGCAGCCATGCCGAAGCAGAAGACCCACAGTGGCGCCAAGAAGCGCTTCAAGCTCACCGGCAGCGGCAAGCTCAAGCGCCAGCAGGCCAACCGCCGCCACTATCTGGAGCACAAGCCGAGCACGCTGACCCGCCGCCTGGCCGGCGACAGGATCGTTGCCCCGGCCGACGCCCGCACGATCAAGCGGATGCTCGGCCTCTAGTCCGGGCCCTTGGTCCCGCGGCGGCTGCCGCCGGGAACCTTTTCCACCAGAACTGCCCAGGCATCCAAGACGGCCTGGGAGAGAAAAATTTGAAGGAGTACGCACGTGGCACGTGTGAAGCGGGCGGTCAATGCCCATAAGAAGCGCCGGGTTGTCCTGGAGCGCGCGTCCGGATACCGCGGACAGCGTTCCCGCCTGTACCGCAAGGCCAAGGAACAGCTGCTGCACTCGTTTGTGTACAGCTACGGCGACCGCCGCAAGCGCAAGGGTGATTTCCGCCGCCTGTGGATCCAGCGCATCAACGCTGCGTCCCGCGCCAACGGCATGACCTACAACCGCCTGATCCAGGGCCTGAAGGCCGCCGAGGTCCAGGTTGACCGCCGCATGCTGGCCGAGTTGGCCGTCTCCGACGCCACCGCCTTCACCGCGCTGGTGCAGATCGCCAGGAACGCCCTGCCGGCCGACACCTCCGCCGCGGCTGCTGCCGCTCCGAAGGCTGCTCCGGCCGCCACTGCGTCCGCCGCCCCTGCCCCGGCCGGTGCCGTGCGCGCAGTCAACGGCGAAGATGCCCCCGAGGGCTTCGCCATCAAGGGCAACCAGTCCAAGAAGTACCACGTCCCGGGCTCGACCTGGTACGAGCAGACCGTGGCCGAGTACTGGTTCGACACCGTCGAGTCCGCCAAGGCTGCCGGTTTCGAGCCGGCCGGCGGCGAGGCACGCCAGAAGATCGCCGAATAACCGCTCAAACCGGATAACCGCATAATGAGCATTGCCGGGCGTCCGCAGGCGGTCATGTCCAATCCCCGAGCCGATCGGGTGAAGGAGGTGGCCAGGCTTGCCGGGCGCCCGGTGCGCTTAAAGCGGCGCCGGTTCCTGGCCGAGGGGCCGCAGGCAGTCCGGGAGGCCCTCGCCGCCCACCGGAACCGCACGGCCGGCGGCGGTTCCCCCGTGGTGGACGAGGTTTACGCCACCGAAGCCTGCCTGGACCGGCTGCCCGAGCTGGCGGAATTGGTTGGGCAGGCAGTTGGAGTGCCGCTGCGCCTGGCCACCGACGAGGTGCTGGCGGCAATGGCGGACACGGTCAGCCCGCAGGGGATCGTGGCCGTCTGCCACTTCCTGGACCGCCCGCTGGCCGAGGTGCTGGCGGCCGGGCCGCGCCTGCTGGCGGTGCTGGTGCGGGTGCAGGACCCGGGCAATGCCGGCACCGTGCTGCGCGCTGCGGATTCGGCCGGCGCGGACGCGCTGGTGCTGACCAGTTCCAGCGTGGACATTTACAACCCCAAGGCCGTGCGCTCCACCGCCGGTTCCCTGTTCCATCTGCCGGTGGTCACCGGCCAGGACCTGGAGGGCCTGTTGGCCGCCCTGCGCGGCCAGGGCATCACGCTGCTGGCGGCCGACGGGTACGGCAGCGTGGACCTGGATGTGCTCCAGGACCAGAGTGCGCTGCGCCGCCTGGGGGCAGCCGCCGGTGACCGTGACCGCGCTGACGAGTGCGCCGATGAGCGCGCCGACGGCGGTGTCGGCAGCGGCCTGCCGGCGCTGGAAGCGCCCACCGCGTGGCTGTTTGGCAATGAGGCCCAGGGCCTGTCCAACCAGGAATTGGCGGCCGCGGACCACCGGGTGGCGGTGCCTATCTACGGCCAGGCGGAAAGCCTGAACGTATCTACGGCAGCCACCGTCTGCCTCTATGCCTCCGCCCGGGCGCAGCGCCGCCAGGGGTAATGCCGCCAGGGGTAATGCCGCCGGGGGTAATGCCGCCGGGAAACGGTAGATAATGGTTTCCGGCGGCCGGAGGCGCCGGCCGTCGTCGGAAACCGACTCAGAGGAGGATCCGTGGCTGCCAGCGGCGGGACCAAAGCGATCGTTGCGGCGCTGGCCGCGAACCTGACCATCGCATTACTGAAATTCGTGGCCTTCCTGCTGACCAGGTCCTCGTCGATGCTGGCCGAGGCCATCCACTCCGTAGCGGACTCCGGCAACCAGGTGCTGCTGCTGGTCGGCGGCAAACGCGCCGCGCGCCAGGCCAGCCCGGAGCATCCCTTCGGCTACGGCCGGGACCGCTACATCTACGCGTTCATCGTCTCGATTGTGCTGTTCAGCGTGGGCGGCCTGTTCGCCCTCTACGAGGCGTACGAGAAATGGCATGATCCGCACCCGATCGAGGGCGTGTGGTGGTGGGTGCCGCTGGCAGTGCTCGTCGGGGCCATCATCGCCGAGTCCTTCTCGCTGCGCACCGCCGTCCACGAGTCCAAGCACCTGCGCGGCCAGCGCGGCTGGGTGGACTTCGTGCGCACGGCGAAATCCCCGGAGCTGCCGGTGATCCTGCTCGAGGACATCGGGGCGCTGCTCGGCCTGATCTTTGCCCTCTTCGGCGTCGGCCTGACCCTGCTGACCGGCAACGGCCTCTGGGATGCCGTCGGCACGGCCATGATCGGCGTGCTGCTGGTGGTGATTGCCGTCATCCTCGCCGTGGAGACCAAATCCCTGCTCCTGGGTGAGTCCGCCACCCGGGAGCATGTGCGCCGGATCGAACAGGCCATCGCCGGCGACGGCTTCACCCGGGTCATCCACCTGAAGACCATGCACCTGGGCCCGGAGGAACTGCTCGTGGCGGCAAAGATCTCGGTGGCCCAGGGGGATTCCGGCCAGGATATCGCCCGGCTGATCGACGCCGCGGAAGAGCGCATCCGTGCCGCCGTGCCGATCGCCCGGGTCATCTACCTGGAGCCGGACATCCTGCGCGCCGGCACGGCAGCCGGGGGAACCGCCGGCTCCGTCCGGGAAGGCTCCACGGGGGAAGGCTCCACGCCGGCCTGAACCGGCGCTCCGGAGCGGCGCCGGCCGCCCGCCGGGCTGATGTCCGGGACGGTTTCCCGGGGCCGCTAGCTTCCCGCCCGGTGCCGCTCCAGCCAGCTGCTGAGGGCGGCCACGCCCAGCCCCACCAGCGCCAGCGCGGCACCGACCAGGGCCGGGGCCCGGTAGCCCAGTCCCCATGCAATCACCAGGCCGCCCAGCGCCGCGCCGAGGGCGTTGGCGCAGTTCAGCGCCGAGTGGTTCAGCGACGCGGCCAGGGTCTGGGCATGCGGGGAAACGTCCATCAGTCGGGTCTGGAGGGCCGGGACCAGGCTGGAGCCGGCGGCGCCGAGCAGGAAGACCAGCGGCACCGCCAGCCACGGCACCGGTGCCGACGCCCAGAACAGCAGCTGGACCAGCACAATCGCCGCCATGACCAGGTGGATGCTGCCCATGACGGACCGGTCCGCCAGCTTTCCGCCGAGGATGCTGCCCGGCACCATGCCCAGGCCGTACAGGCCCACAATCAGTGGCAGGGCGGACTCCGGCAGCCCGGTCACCGACGTCATGGTGGGGCTGATGTAGGCATAGACGGCGAAGAATCCGCCGAATCCGACGACGCCGGTCAACAGGGCCAGCCAGACCTGCCCCCGTTTGAGCGAACCGAGTTCGCGCCGGATGCCGGCCCCCTCGTGGACCGGCTGGAACGGCACGAACCGCATCACCAGGACGACCGTCACGGCACCGAGGAGCGCAACCGCGAGGAACATCAGCCGCCAGCCGTAGTTCTGGCCCAGCCACGTCACCGCGGGCACACCCAGCACATTGGCCACCGAGAGCCCGAGCATCACCATGGCCACGGACTGGGCCCTGCGGGTGGGCGCCACCAGGGAGGCGGCGATGACCGCGGCAACGCCGAAGTAGGCCCCGTGCGGCAGCCCGGAGAGGAAGCGGGTCACCAGCATGGTGCCGAAGTCCGGGGCCAGCACGGAGGAGAAATTGGCCAGCGTGAACAGGGCCATCAGCACCACCGCCACGTATTTGCGCGGCAGCCGGGCGGCCAGGGCCGCGAGCACGGGGGCCCCGACGACGACGCCGAGCGCGTAGGCGGAGATCAGCTGGCCGGCGGCTGGAATGCTGATGCTCAGGCCGGCCGCGACATTCTGCAGCAGGCCCATGATGGCGAATTCGGTGGTGCCGATCGCAAACCCGCCGATAGCCAGTGCGAAGATTGCGGGTCCGGCCGGGATGGTGGCCGTGGTCGCCGGAGCGGCGGTGCGCGGTGAAGCCATATGTTCCACTCTAGGGCAGCCGCCGCCATACTCCGGCCGCCGTGTTTGGCCCCGTAGACTCGAACGGTGGAAAACGGTTTCAAGCAAATTGTCGGCGCAGCGATTGTGGATTCCCTGGCCCGGCCCTCCCGGCTGCTGGCCGCCCGGCGCAGCGCGCCCGAGCACTATGCGGGCATGTGGGAATTTCCGGGCGGAAAAGTGGAGCCCGGGGAGAGCTGCGAGGATGCGCTGCGGCGCGAACTGATGGAGGAACTCGGCGTGGACAGCAGGCTGGGTGCCGAGGTCGCCGGTCCGCTGGAGCAGGGCTGGCCGCTGACGGCGGGCGCGGCCATGCGGGTCTGGCTTGCCGAGGTTTCCTCCGGCGAACCGCTTCCGTTGGAAGACCACGACGAGCTGCGCTGGGTCCCGCTCGATCCCGGCCCACTCGGCGCCCTGCCGTGGATCCCTGCCGACCTGCCGATCGTCACGGCAGTGCTGGAGGCCGTGCGGTAGCAGCCGGCCACTGTAAGGGCCGGTCAAAAACTGAAAGAGCCGGTCAAAAACAGCGGATCAAAACAGCGTCGGGGCGGGGGTGGCCTCCCCGACGCTTCCGGCGGCCCGGAGGCCGGAATCCCGGAGGCCTGAACCCCGGAGGCCGTAGGCCGGTCCGTCGAACCCGTGCCGGGCGCGGAGGCGGGCCACACGCCCGGCCAGCCACTGCCGGTATTCCTTGGATGCGTAGGTGCCCCCGCCGTACAGCTGCCGGTAGCGGCCGGTAAGCTGCGGGTAGTCGCGGTCCAGCCACTGCAGGAACCACTCGCGCGATCCCGGGCGCAGATGCAGGGCGCCGGCGGTCACGCTTGTGGCTCCCGCCGCCCTGAGCCGGCCGAAGAGCGCATCAAGATGCTCGTCCCCGTCCGTCAGCCAGGGCAGCACCGGCATGGCCATGACGTTGACGTCCAGCCCGGCGTCGGCCACCGTGCGGACCAGGTCCAGCCGGGCCTTCGGAGTGGGCGTGCCCGGCTCGACCCGCTGCTGCAGCCGGGGGTCCATGAACGCCAGTGAGATGCCGACGCTGACCGGCACGCTGCGGGCTGCCGCGGTGAGCAGCGGCAGGTCCCGCTTGAGCAGCGGGCCCTTGGTCAGGATTGAGAACGGCGTCCCGGAGTCGGCCAACGCGGTGATAATGCCGGGCATGAGGCGGTAGCGCCCCTCGGCACGCATGTACGGGTCCGAGTTCGTGCCCAGCGCTACGTGCTCGCGCTGCCAGGCTGGACGGGCCAGTTCCTTGCGCAGCACCTGCACGATATTCGTCTTGACGATGATCTGGGTGTCGAAGTCCAGGCCCGAATCGAAATCCAGGTACTCGTGGGTGCGCCGGGCGAAGCAGTAGGTGCACTGGTGCAGGCAGCCCCTGGTCGGGTTGATCGTCCAGTCGAAGGGCATGGCGGATTGAGCCGGGACGCGGTTCAGGGCGCTCTTGCAGAGCACCTCGTGGAACGTGACCCCGCTGAACTCGGGAGCGCGCGTGCTGCGGACCAGCCCGGCAATCCGGGACAGGCCGGGCAGGGCCAGCGGATCTTCCGACTCAAGGCTCTGTCCTGACCAGCGCATACCTATATTAGAACATATGTTCTAATCCCGGGCTGGCATTACAGGCTGGCCGCAGGGGCCGACCCCCACCCCCACGTGACGGTGAGACGGGCGGCGAGCTCGGCCGAGCCGGGCACTACCGGCATGGCCTCGGCCACCAGGGCGGCTTCCCGGACCGCAGGCAGCGGCGCGGGCCCGCCGGCGGGGGCTTCCTCGATCCGCTGCACCATGCCCAACGTGCGTCCGGCAAGGCCGGCCAGCTGTCCGGCCTTGATCTGCGCGTCCCGCCATGCAGCCTCCCGAGCCGCGGCGGCCAGGGCGGCCGGGTCTGAAAAGCCGTAGCTGATGCCGCCGACCCGCAGGCTGTCGCCGGCGGCCGCCACGGCAGCCTGGAGAACTTCGGATGCCTGCGGCAGGGCCCGGATGGTGACGCCGAAGGAGGTGGAGGCGGTGTACCCGGTGGTTTCCTGGCCCCGGCCGTTGCGCCAGGCAGTCTCCGGCCGCAGCGAGATGGCGGACGTGGCGGCGTCGTCGCCGGCAATGCCGGCGCCGTGCAGCGCGGCCAGCAGGCGTTCGGCGGCATCGGCGGTACGCCGCCAGGCCCCGGCCAGGTCCGTGGCGGTGGTTTCGACACCGAGGCTGAGCCGGAGCAGGTCGGGCGCGCCCGATGCCGACCCGGTTCCGGTGACGGTGATGCCGTCGTTCACGGCTGTTTCCTGCACGCCTGTTTCCTCCATAGCCATTTCCTCCGTGACCTATTCCTCCGTGATCGTATCGTTCAGGACCGTAGCCTTCACGGCCGTCTCCAGGCCCGCAGCGGACGTTCGATGTAGCCGCCGGCGGACAGGCCGGCCCGGCGCTCGAAGACGTTCCGCGAGGCTGGATCGCCGGTCCGCCACAGCGACCACAGGGCGGCCAGGCCGTAGAGGGGCAGGAACGGCAGACCCAGGCAGGCGGCATACTGCGTGCTGTGGCGGGCCTCGTGGGCGAGCAGTTCGGGATGCTCCGCCAGGGCCGCGGCTGCGGGCCGGAAAAGCACCACATTGCCCACGGTGAAGGCGGCGGCCTTCGGCAGCACCGGCCGGTAGCCGTGGGCGATGACCAGCCCGTGCGGTCCGGGCCGGGTCCGGCAGCCGGCGGCGGCGGCCACGGCCAGGCCCAGCGGAGTGGACAGGTTAAGCCAGTTCAGCGCCTTCCGCAGGCGCTCCCGAAAGGTCATGCGGACATCATAGGACGCCCCGGCCGTTAGACTTATTGGTGCCGGGGCCGCCTAGGGGAACCCGCACCGAGCTACCACGCTGAGCTACCTACACTACTGACCGACCACAGTTAAGAACGAAGACATGTCTGAAACCACCTTGGGGACCGCCTCCCCGCAGCCGGCGGAACTGGCCGAGCCCGCCCGGAGCGTGCCGCATCCGCTGGACGAAGCCGCCGTCGACGACGCCGTCAGCCGCGCGCTCGCCGCCTTCGCAGCCGCCGGCAACCTGGACGAGCTCAAGACCGCGCGCATCGCCCACACCGGCGAGAAGTCGCCGCTGAGCCTGGCCAACCGGGAAATCGGCAAGCTGGCCAAGCAGGACAAGGCCGCTGCCGGCAAAATCATCGGCCCGGCCCGCGGGCGGGTGAACCAGGCGCTCGCGGCCCGCACCCAGGAGCTCGAGGCCGCGCGGGACGCGCAAATCCTCATCGAGGAGGCCGTGGACGTCACCGCCGCCCCGCGCCGGCGCCGGGCCGGGGCGCGGCACCCGCTCTCCACGCTGCAGGAACGCGTCAGCGACATCTTCGTGGGCATGGGCTGGGAGATCGCCGAGGGTCCCGAGGTGGAGTCCGAGTGGTTCAACTTCGACGCACTGAACTTCAAGCCGGACCACCCGGCGCGGGAAATGCAGGACACCTTCTTCGTCGACCCGCCCGAGGCGCACCTGCTGCTGCGCACGCACACCTCGCCGGTCCAGGTCCGCTCCCTGCTCGAGCGGGACCTGCCGGTCTACGTGCTGTGCCCGGGCAAGGTCTTCCGCACGGACGAGCTGGACGCCACGCACACCCCGGTGTTCCACCAGTTCGAGGGCCTGGCCGTCGACAAGGGCCTGAGCATGGCGGACCTGCGCGGCACCCTGGAGCATTTCGCCCGGCAGATGTTCGGCGCCGAGGCGTCCATCCGGCTGCGCCCGAACTACTTCCCGTTTACCGAGCCTTCCGCGGAACTGGACATCTGGCATCCCGGCGCCAAGGGCGGGCCGCAGTGGATCGAATGGGGCGGCTGTGGCATGGTGCACCCGAATGTGCTGCGCGCCGCCGGCATCGACCCCGAGGTCTACTCCGGCTTTGCCTTCGGCATGGGCATCGAGCGCACGCTCATGTTCCGCAACGAGGTCAGCGACATGCACGACATGATCGAGGGCGACGTCCGTTTCAGCGAACACTTCGGGATGGAGATCTAAGCAATGCGTATCCCACTTTCCTGGCTGCGCGAGTATGCCCAGGTGCCGGCGGACGCCACCGCCGAAGACGTCATGGCCGAACTGGTCAAGGTCGGCCTGGAGGAAGAGGGCGTCCACCGCCCGCTGGACGAGCTCAGGGGCCCGATCGTGGTGGGCCAGGTGCTCTCCGTGGTCAAGGAACCGCAGTCCAACGGCAAGACCATCAACTGGTGCCAGGTCCGCGTGGTGCCCGAAGGCGCCCGGCAGGCGCTGACCGGGGACGGCATCGACCCCTCCGGCGTGCAGGGCATTGTCTGCGGGGCGCACAACTTCGAGCCCGGGGACAAGGTGGTCGTCACCCTGCCCGGCGCCGTGCTGCCCGGCGACTTCCGGATCACCCCGCGCAACACCTACGGCCATATCTCGGCGGGCATGATCGCCTCGGTGCGCGAGCTGGGCATCGGCGAGGACCACGACGGCATCCTGGTGCTGTCCACGCTGGGGCTGGACCCCGAGGTCGGCGCGGATGCGCTCGAGGTGCTGGGGCTCTACGACGAGGCCGCCGAAATCAACGTCACCCCGGACCGGAGCTACTGCTTCTCCATCCGCGGCGTGGCCCGTGAATACGCCCACGCCACCGGCACCGGGTTCAAGGACCCTGCCGACGGCGTCGTCGTCGCCGAGCCGGCGGGCGAGGGCTACCCGGTGAAGATTGAGGACGCGGCGCCGATCCACGGCAAGCCCGGCTGCGACCGCTTCGTGGCCCGCACGGTGCGCGGGGTGGACCCGAAGCGGCCGACGCCGCCGTGGATGGCCTCGCGGCTGCGCCTGGCCGGCATCCGCTCCATCTCGCTGGTGGTGGACATCTCCAACTACGTCATGCTCGAGTTGGGCCAGCCGCTGCACTTCTACGACCTGGACAAGCTCCAGGGGCCCATCGTGGTCCGCCGCGCGAACCCGGGGGAGACCCTGCAGACCCTCGACGACAAGGTCCGCACCCTCGATCCCGAGGACCTGCTGATCACCGACGATTCCGGCGCGATCGGCATTGCCGGCGTGATGGGCGGGGCGGCCACCGAGGTCTCGGACAGCACCGTCAACGTGCTGATCGAGGCCGCCCACTTTGAGGAAGTGAGCATCGCCCGCTCCCGGCGCCGGCACAAGCTGCCCTCCGAAGCCTCCAAGCGCTTCGAACGCGGTGTGGACTGGCAGGTCGCGGACGAGGCCGCCCAGCGTGCGGTGGACCTGCTGACCGAACTGGCCGGCGGCACCGCCGACGCCGCAGCCACCGACGTCGGCATGGAGCCGGCCCCCGTGACCATCGAGCTGCCCGCCGGCTTCGCCGCCGAGCGGATCGGCATCGACTTCACCGAGGAGCAGATCACCGGCAGCCTGGCGGACCTGGGCGCCGTCGTTGAAAAGCACGTCGTCGAAAAGCACGGCGGCACCGGCCGGGACGACCAGGGCTACACCGTCACCGTGCCGAGCTGGCGCCAGGACCTGGCGATCAAGGAGGACCTGACCGAGGAGATCGCCCGGCTGGTTGGCTACGACAAGATCCCGGCGACCCTGCCGGTGGCCCCGCCCGGGCGCGGGCTGACGCGCCAGCAGCAGCAGCGCCGCCGGGTGCTGCAGGCGCTCGCCGACGCCGGGCTGGTGGAGGTGCTCTCGTACCCCTTCGTCACCAAGGCCGACAACGACACCTTCGGGGTGGCCGAGGCCGGTGCCGGGCGCAGCGCCGTGAAGCTGGCGAACCCGCTCAGCGACGAGCACGGCTACCTGCGCACCACGGTGCTGCCCGGGTTGCTGGAAACCGCCCGGCGCAACCATTCCCGCGGCTTCCGCGACCTGGCGCTCTACGAGGCCGGCCTGGTCTTCCTGCCCGACGGCACGCTCGGGACGGCCGAACTCCCGCCGCTGGGCCAGCTGCCCCCGGAGGAGGTGCTGGAGAGGCTCTACACCGGGCTGCCGGCACAGCCGCTGCACATTGCCGCGGTCTTCACCGGCCATGAGTCACCGGCCGGTGCCGGCCACAGCCCGCGGCCGTGGGACTGGGCCGATGCACTGGACGCCGCCCGCCTGGTGGCCGACGTGCTCGGCGTGGACCTGGTGGTGTCCCAGGGGGCGCACCAGGCGTTCCACCCCGGCCGCACGGCTGCCCTGTCGCTGCGCAGCGGAGAGCTGGTGGGCCATGCCGGCGAGCTGCATCCGAAGCTGCTGGCCGCCCGGGACCTGCCGGCCCGTACCGTGGCCTTCGAGCTGGACGCGGACGCACTGTTCGAGGCGGCTGCGGATGTGGTGGTGGCCAAGCATATCTCCACTTATCCGGTGGCCACCCAGGACGTGGCGCTGGTCGTGGACGAGGCCATCCCCGCCGGGGAGGTGCTCGAGACGCTGCGCGAGGGTGCCGGCGGGCTGCTCGAAGATATCGCGCTCTTCGACGTCTACACCGGCCCCGGCATCGGGGAGGGCAAGAAGTCGCTGGCCTTTGGCCTGCGCTTCCGCGCCAACGACCGCACCCTCACCGCGGAGGAAGCCTCCGAGGCCCGCGCCGCTGCCGTCGCCCTGGCCGCCGAACGCATCGGCGCCGTCCAGCGCTGAGCAGGCAGGGCGGCTTAGCGTACGGCGACGCAGCGCACACAGGCATGGCACGCAGCCTGCAGGCGCCGGCCGGATCAGGGGATGAGCAGCAGCTTCCCGGTGGTCCGCCGGGCCTGCAGGTCTGCGTGGGCCCGGGCCGCGTCGGCCAGCGGGTAGCTGGCGCCGATCCGGATGTTGAGCTTGCCTGCGAGGACGGCATCGAACAACTCGCCGGAGCGCCAGCGCCGTTCCTCGGACGTGAGCAGATGGTCCGCGAGCTTGGGCCGGGTGAGGAAGAGGGAGCCGCCGGCATTCAGCCGCTGCACGTCGAACGGCGGAACCTGGCCGGAGGCTCCGCCGAAGAGCACCATCATGCCCCGCTTGCGCAGGGACGCCAGCGAGCCGTCGAAAGTGTCCTTGCCGACGCCGTCGTACACCACGTCGACGCCGGTGCCCTTGGTCAATTCGCGCACCTTTTCGGCGAAGCCTTCGTAGCGCAGCACCTCGGCCGCGCCCGCTGCGCGGGCCAGCGCCTCCTTTTCATCGGACGAAACGGTGGTGATGACGCGGGCCCCTTTGGCCTTGATCAGCTGGGTGAGGATCAGGCCCACGCCGCCTGCGCCGGCGTGGGTGAGCACCGTCTGCCCCGCCTGCACCTTGAAGGTGGAATTGACCAGGTAGTGCGCGGTCATGCCCTGCAGCGGCATGGCGGCGGCCACCTCGTCGCTGATGCCCTCGGGCACCGGCAGCGCCGCCTCGGCACGGACCAGGGCGTACTCGGCGTAGGTCCCGGACCCCTCCGAGAACGCCACCCGGTCTCCGACGGCAACCCCCGTGACCCCCTCGCCCAGCGCCGCCACTGTCCCTGCCGCCTCGCTGCCGGGGGTATACGGGAAGGGCACCTTGTAGGTGCCGCTGCGCTCGTAGGTCTCGATGAAATTCACCCCGGCGGCGGCCACCTTCACCAGCAGCTGCCCGGTTCCCGGGACCGGGATGTCCACGTCCTGCAACTGCAGGACTTCTGGTCCGCCGGGGGCGGCTGCCACAATTGCTTTGGTTGTCCGGGTCGGGCTTTCAGTCATGGGGGAGTCCTCTCCTGGTCCGATGCTGCTGGATGCGCGGATGCGGACACCATCCTAGGCCGCCGGCACACCTGCCGCAGGCTGTATAATTATCATGACTAATGCATAAATTTACTGTACGGTGGTTGTTATGAGTTTTTCTGTTGCCGTCTCCGGTGCCAGCGGCTATGCCGGCGGCGAGGTGCTGCGCCTGCTCGCCAGCCATCCGGGTGTGTCCATTGGCGCGATCACGGCCCACAGCAATGCCGGGGCGCCGCTGGGCGAACTCCAGCCGCACCTGCATTCATTGGCCGGGCGCGAGCTGGTGGACACCACGGTGGAGAACCTGGCCGGGCATGACGTGGTCTTCCTGGCCCTGCCGCACGGAGCCAGCGCCGGCATTGCCGCGCAGCTGCCGGAGGACACCCTGGTGATCGACGCCGGCGCCGACCACCGCCTCGAGGACCCGATGGCCTGGGAGAAGTTCTACGGCTCCGCGCACGCGGGCACCTGGCCCTACGGCCTGCCGGAGTTGCCCGGGCACCGCGAGCGGCTGCGCACTGCCCGGCGCATCGCGGTGCCCGGCTGCTATCCGACGAGTTCGCTGCTGGCTTTGGCGCCCGGCTTCGCCGCCGGCCTGCTGGAGCCTGACGACGTCGTGATCGTCTCCGCCTCCGGCACCTCCGGCGCGGGCAAGTCCGCCAAGGTCAACCTGCTCGGCTCGGAAGTCATGGGCGGGATGAACCCCTACGGCGTCGGCGGCGGCCACCGGCACACCCCGGAAATCGAACAGGGCCTGAGCGCGGCCGCCGGCGCGCAGGTGAAGGTCTCCTTCACGCCCACACTGGCCCCGATGAGCCGCGGCATCCTCACCACCGCCACGGCGAAGGCCAGGTCCGGGGCGACCGCCGCGGCGCTGCGCGAGGCGTGGGCCGCCGCCTATGCGGACGAGCCCTTCGTGCACCTGCTGCCCGAGGGCCGCTGGCCGCACACGAAGGCCGTGCTGGGTTCCAACCACGCCGTGATGCAGCTGGCCCTCGACGAGCACAGCGGCCGCGTGGTGATCACCTGCGCCATCGACAACCTCACCAAGGGCACTGCCGGCGGTGCGATCCAGTCCATGAACATCGCCCTCGGCCTCGAGGAGACCGCCGGCCTGACCCACCAGGGAGTAGCACCGTGAGCGTCACCGCACCCAAGGGCTTCCGCGCCGCGGGCATCACCGCCGGCCTGAAGGCCTCCGGCAAGCCGGACATGGCCCTGGTGGTCAACGACGGCCCGGCCAAGGCGGCGGCGGCCGTCTTCACCTCCAACCGGGTGGCGGCCGCCCCGGTGCTGTGGTCCCGCCAGGTGGTCAGCGACGGGCGGGTGGATGCCGTCATCCTCAATTCCGGCGGCGCCAACGCCTGCACCGGCGCCGAGGGCTTCCAGAACACCCACGCCACGGCGGAAAAGACCGCCGGCGCCCTGGGCATTTCCGCCGGCGACGTGGTGGTCTGCTCCACCGGCCTGATCGGCGAGCAGCTGCCGATGGACAAGGTGCTGCCCGGCGTCGAGGCGGCCGTGGCCGCATTGGGCAGTGGAAGCGAAAGCGACGGCGGCGCCGCCGCCGCCGAGGCGATCATGACCACGGACACGGTCTCCAAGCAGGCGGGTTTTGCCGGCGCCGGCTACAGCATCGGCGGCATGGCCAAGGGCGCCGGCATGCTGGCTCCGGGACTGGCCACCATGCTGGTGGTGATCACCACCGACGCCGCGCTGGAACCGGCCGCGCTCGACGCGGCGCTGCGTGCGGCCACCCGGGTCACCTTCGACCGCACCGACTCGGACGGCTGCATGTCCACCAACGACACGGTGGTGCTGATGTCCTCGGCCGCCTCCGGGGTCGCCCCCGACCCCGGCGAATTCACCGCCGGCCTGACCCGGGTCTGCGCGGACCTGGCCCGGCAGCTGATCACCGATGCCGAGGGCGCCAGCCACGATATCGCGATCACCACCGTGAACGCCGCCACCGAGGCGGACGCCGAGAACGTCAGCCGCGCCGTCGCCCGCTCCAACCTGTTCAAGACCGCGATCTTCGGCAACGATCCGAACTGGGGCCGGGTGCTCTCCGCCGTCGGCACCACGGACGCGGCGTTCGAGCCGGAGCAGCTGAACGTGTCGATGAACGGCGTCCAGGTCTGCCGCAACGGCGGCGTCGGCGAGCCGCGCAGCCTGGTGGACCTCTCCGGCCGGGAAGTGGCGGTGGTGATCGACCTGAACGCCGGCCGCGAGACCGCCACCATCTGGACCAACGACCTGACCCACGCCTACGTCGAAGAAAACTCCGCCTACTCGAGTTAAGAAGGCAGCCCCTATGAACACCTCAATGCTCGTGGCCCAGGACAAGGCCGCCACCCTGATCGAGGCCCTGCCCTGGATCCAGCGCTTCGCCGGGACCACCATGGTGGTCAAGTACGGCGGCAACGCCATGGTCAACGAGGAGCTGCGGCGCGCCTTCGCCGAGGACATCGTCTTCCTGCACCACGTGGGCATCAGGCCGGTGGTGGTGCACGGCGGGGGCCCGCAGATCAATGCCATGCTCGGCAGGCTGGGCATCGAGTCCGAGTTCAAGGGCGGCCTGCGGGTCACCACCCCGGAGGCCATGGACGTGGTGCGGATGGTGCTCACCGGCCAGGTCGGGCGCGAACTGGTGGGGCTGATCAACTCCCACGGACCCTACGCCGTGGGGATGTCCGGGGAGGACGGCGGCCTGCTGCAGGCCGCGCGCACCGGCACCGTGGTGGACGGCGAGGAGGTGGACCTGGGCCTGGTCGGCGAGGTGGTGGGCGTGAACCCCTCCGCCATCCTGGACCTGCTCGAGGCCGGGCGGATTCCGGTGATCTCCACCGTGGCCCCCGAAATCAGCCATGACGGCGAGCCCACCAGCCAGGTGCTCAACGTCAACGCCGACACCGCCGCGGCCGCGGTGGCCGATGCGCTGCACGCCTCGCGCCTGGTGATCCTCACGGACGTGGAGGGCCTGTACGCCAACTGGCCGGACCGCTCCTCGCTGATCTCCTCGCTGACCGCCTCCGAACTGCGCGCCCTGCTGCCCAAGCTCGAGTCCGGCATGATCCCGAAGATGGAGGCATGCCTGAAGGCCGTGGACGGGGGAGTGGAACGCGCCGCGGTGGTGGACGGGCGCATGCCGCATTCGATACTGCTGGAAATTTTCACGACGGCTGGCATCGGCACCCAGATCGTTCCGGATGGAGAGGACGCATGAGCGACACGCACACCGCAGCCGAACTGGCGGCCTTTGAGGGGCTGCACAACCAGGAGCTGCTGGCCCGGTACAACAATTCCCTGATGGGGGTGTTCGGCACTCCGCAGCGCGTGCTGGTGCGCGGTACCGGCTGCACCGTCTGGGACGCCGACGGCAAGGAATACCTGGACCTGCTTGGCGGCATCGCGGTCAACGCGCTGGGCCACGCCGACCCGTTCCTGACCAGCATCGTATCCAGCCAGCTGGCCACCCTGGGCCATGTCTCCAACTTCTTCACCAGCCCCACCCAGATTGCCCTGGCCGAGAAGCTGCTCGAACTCGCCCAGGCCCCCGCCGGGTCCAGGGTGTTCTTCGCCAACTCCGGCACCGAGGCCAACGAGGCGGCCTTCAAGCTGGCCCGGCGCAATGCCGGCACCCCCGAGCAGCCGCGCACGCGCATCATCGCCCTCGAGGGCGCCTTCCACGGCCGCACCATGGGCGCGCTCGCGCTGACCGCCAAGCAGGCCTACCGCGAGCCGTTCGAGCCGCTGCCCGGCGGCGTCGAGCACATTCCGTTCGGGGACGTGGAGGCGCTGCGCGCGGCAGTGGACTCAACCGTCGCCGCCGTCGTGCTGGAACCGATCCAGGGCGAGGTCGGCGTCCGGCCGCTGCCGGCCGGTTACCTGAAGGCCGCCCGGGACCTGACCCGCGAGGCCGGCGCCCTGCTGGTCCTGGACGAAGTGCAGTCCGGCGTCGGCCGCACCGGCAACTGGTTCGCCTTCCAGGGCGAGGTGGCCGGCGGCGAGCCGGTCCTGCCGGACGCGATGACCTTGGCCAAGGGCCTCGGCGGCGGCTTCCCGATCGGCGCCCTGGTCACCTTCGGCGCGGAGGTCTCCGGCCTGCTCACCGCCGGGCAGCACGGCACCACCTTCGGCGGCAACCCGCTGGCCACCGCGGCC
>NZ_JBHTML010000022.1:0-33007 GCF_042679445.1 Arthrobacter sp. GCM10027362 | reverse complement strand
GGGCGGCAGCATCCGCCGCCACGGCGCCAGCTCGGCGTCGGCCAGGGCGGCGCCGAGCTCGTCCTCCGTCCCGGCGGCGACGCCGAGTGCGGCCAGGATCTTGACCAGCGTCCGGGGGGCGACGTCGTGCAGCTGCCGGTCCCAGCCCGAGAAGGAGGTGCCGACGCCGTGGGCGGCGGCCAGTGCGTGGAGCCTGGCCACGTCCAAGGGGGTGGCTTCGGTTGCAGGGGTTGCTGTGTTCATCGGGTCCGCCTCGTTTCCTGCCGCGGCTGTGCCGGGCCTCGCCGAACTGGAAGGGCACTGGTGCCCAGCCTACTCATTGCCTGCCCCGTGCGCTTCGCGCACGGGGACCCCCGGCATTGTACCGGCCGGGGGCAGGCGAAGAGGGGGCGGGAGGCGGCCGGGCGCCAACGGTGGCGGAAGACGCCGGCGGTTGGCGCCTCGGAGGGCCGCGGCCGCCGGCGCCCTTGTCCCGGGCGTCCGCACGGTCTGCTGCCGGTCAGCGCGGATGGGGCAGCCAGCTGCGGACAATCCCGCCGTAGGTGCCCGGTTCGGCCGGCTCTATGGTCCGCTCCCGGATGCCCAGCACTGCGGTCCAGGCCTTGTGCACCAAGTCGTAGTTCGTCACGTCCTTGTCCTTCTCGCCCGGCTCCCGGTAGGTCATCCACCGGTCCCCTCCGGCCTGGAAGAGGTCGAGCAGGAACCGCGTCCCGTCGCGCACCTGCAGATCGTTTTCCGGGGTGCAGCCGTATTGCCGCAGCGAATCCACGAACTCCGCCACCAGGTCGAGCTCGCCCATTTCCAGCACCGCGTAGAAGTTCTCGCGGTGGAATTGGTACAGCCGGGGCGAATCCTCCACGTAGATCGGATAGCGGTGGTTGCCGGTCGGAATGTAGGCAATGTGGGTGGCCAGGTAGGCCGCATCGATGAATTTCTCGTCCCGGGCCCCGTCCTTGTAGGTGCGTGCCCCGGCGAGCTGGTAGTCCTCGATGAAACGCCAAAACGTTGCCGGAAAATCACTGGCCTCGGCGGGCAGGTACAGGTCCGGGACCAGCTGGCCTTCGATGAACAGGAGGCTCCAGATGACCATGTCGAAGGCATCCTCCGTGGAGACTTCTTCGGCCTCGAGCATGGGTTTGTAATCGATCCCCATCGCCGCCGTCAGCGAGCCGCACGCATGGTATGAAAAGTTCGCGAGCTGCACCATTTTGGCAATCCTGGCGTCGTTTTGCTGGTAGCGGGTATGGGCGTAGATGGCCAGCGGCAGCAGTTCGTCGTACTCGTTGCACTTTGCCGACTTAAGGGTGCGCTCGAGATAGGGCCGGATCAGCGCCGTCAGGTTGCGGCGCGCGGCATCCCGTGCCCTGGCATCGAACTCGGGGGTGTTCGCGCTGGAGTACGTGACTTCGATCAGGGAGGCCACCGAGTCTTCCCACAGCTCCTCGGCCGCCTTCGGCCGCTTCGTATAGAGGTTGATCATTTCATCCAACCCGGTCCTGATGGCGTACCTCGCCTCTTCCGCCTCGCTGGCCGACCAGGGGCCGGCGTCTGCGCGGTGGGCCAGGTCCTTCCGGACTTTGTCCGATGGCTGCCAGCTCCTGGGCATGGCCTCGGGGGAGAGCACGCACGGCAGCCCCGACGTGCCGGCCGAGGCGGATGTGGTGGTCAGCAGCAGTAGAAGTGCGATGAAGATCCTTTTCACGACAGTGCCTCCTGGCTGAGGGACGCTGTGTTGGCTGTCCGTCGCCGGTGTCCCGCATGCAACGGGATTGTCGGCGCACGGGACGGCCTGCCGGCTGGCGGTGTGGAACCCCGGGGCCAGAGTATCCGCTGGTTCCCTCCCGTACCAGCCCGATCCCGGACGCACACCCGTTGGCCGGCCTTTGCCCGGGGCGGCCGGGGCAGCCGGAACGCCGGCAACCGGTGCCCGCCGCGGATCTTGCGGCCCGGCGGGTGTCCGGAACCTGCCAAGGTTTTCCCAAGGTCGGCGGCCGCGCCCGGGGTGCCTTGCCCGGACCTGGCATCGAATCAGCGGAAGCCAACTACGCTGGAATGAGGGACGCGCGCCGGCGGGCGGCCGCAGCCGGCTGGCCCGGGGGTCGGAGGGAGGACAATGACGGCAATCATCTTGGCCTGGAACCCGGAGGTCTGGGACGGCTGGCAGCCTGCCTATCCTGAGGCCGTGGACGTCGTTGCGGAGACCGGCCTCTTCCCGGCCAGCTGGAGCGTCGGCCGCTACGGGCACATCCAGGCCGGTGCCGAAGCCTGGCTGCTGCTGCAGGGCCGGCACGGCCGCGGCCTGATCGGCCATGGAACGGTTACCTCCGAGCCGTACCCGGCCTCCGGCCGTTCCGCCCCGGCAGGCCCCGGCCGGTATGTCGATGTCGCCTTCGACGCCCTGCTGCCGCGGGGCGAAGCCATCCCGGTCGGGGAACTGCTCGACCGGGTTCCCGGGATCCGCTGGAAGGCCATCCGCGGCTCCGGCACGGCGATCAAGGCGGAGAACGAGCCGGCGCTGCGCGAGCTCTGGGCCGAGCATGTCCTCCCGGACCGCCCGGACCCCACCCTGCCCGCCCCCGGGACGTTCCCCGAGAGCGCCGTGACCCGGGTACTGGCCAACCGTTACGAGCGGAACGCGCGGGCCCGGCGTGCCTGCATCGAGCAGTACGGCCTCAGCTGTGCCGCCTGCGGGTTCAACTTCGAAGCCGTCTACGGGGAGATCGGCCATGATTTCATCCATGTGCACCATCTGGTTCCCCTCGCACAGCTTGGCCCGGGCTACGAATTCGATCCGCTCACCGACCTGGTTCCGCTGTGCGCCAACTGTCATGCGATAGTCCACATACACCCGATGTCGCCCGCCCAACTGCGCAGGATCATCGACTCCTCCCGCAGCATCGGCGGCGGCGTGGTGTCACCGGAACAGGAAGCCTCGCTGAACGAAGCGCGCCGCATGCTGGGCTGACCCGGGTGGGTGAGGTGTGCCGCCGCTGTGCTTAGGATGCCGCAGTGCTTAGGATATGGGAACGCGGGCCAAAGGGCCGCCGGCACAACAGGCAGGAGAACCGACTTGGCCGACCATGACATCAGTTTCTCCGTGATTGCGACGCCGCGGGCAGGCGGCGGAGAGACCTTCCGCGACGACATCGGGCAGCTCACCGCGGGCCCGGTTGGCGGCGCCACCTTCGAGGTTGAGGAACTCACCGACTCCAGCGCCACGCTGACCGGAAGGATTCCGGTCAAGCTCGCCACCAGCGACCAGGAGCTGGCGGCCTACCTGCAGGATGAGATCGAGTCCCAGGAAGGCATCAGCCTGGACCTCGAGGTGACCATCGAGGGCGGCATCGAGGCCTGACAGCCCCGGCGCCGGGACGCCGCGGACTGATTCCGAAGCCCGGCGTCCCCGTGGTCCGGACGGCCGGGGGTCCGGCGAACGGTGCGGGCGCCGAACCCCCGGCCGGTGGCGGAGCCCTGCTCAACGCCACCTTCCCGGGACGGGCCAACGGTGCAGCCGGCCGTTGGGGGAGGACCGGTGCAACGGTTAACCCGTAGTTGCCACGATAGCGGGACGGGAAGGCAGAACAAGTGCCGGGATCCGAAAGTCCGCCTGCGGCCCGGAATTCGCATCCGGGCCGCAGACGCTTGCCGCAGGAGGTTCCACCGCGCCAGGATGCGGCGGGCGGTGCTGGCAGAACGGCGTGGAGCGCCGGGGACGGCGGGCAGCCCTCCGGCCGGACGGAAAGGCGCCCCCGGCGACCAGGCCGCGACGGCGGCGATGGCCGGGGGCGCCTTTCCTGCAGCGCTCCGCCCGGGTCAGGCGGCTTCCTGCTCCAGCTCGGCGCCTTCCTGCTCCAGCTCGGGGGCTTCCTGCTCCAGCTCGGGGGCTTCCTGCTCCAGCTCGGCGGCTTCCTGCTCCAGTTCGGCGGCGTCTTCCTGGGCTTCCGCGGCCTTCGCCGCAGCCTTCCGGGCTTCCGCCGCCGCCTTCTTGGCGGCGACCTTGGCCTTGACGGCGGCCTTCTTGGCGGCCGCGGCCTCCTTCTTCAGGGCCGCCGATGCCTTGGCCTTGAGCTTCTTCTGCAGGGCCGCGGCCTTCTTCTCGGCCGCCTTGGCCTTTGCCGCAGCCTTCTTGGCGGCGGCGGCGGCCTTCTTCTCGGCCGCCTTGGCCTTTGCCGCAGCCTTCTTGGCGGCGGCCGCTTCCTTCTTCAGGGCCGCCGCGGCATGGGCGTCAGCCGAGTTGCCGGGTGCGGCCGGAGCCGAAGCCGACGGGGCCGGCGTCGCCGCGGTCGAGTCCGCAGCCACGGCTGCGCCTGCCCCGCCGGAGATGATGACGCCTGCCGCCAGAAGGCCTGCAGCCAGTTTTGATGCGAGTGACATGGTTCTCCAATGCTGTAATTCGAGTGAAGGTGCGGGTAAAGCTATAACCCCCCTTGGCGATCTTAGGGACTTGGCCGCACATGTACAGGGTCGCAACACCAAAACGGCCGGCCAAGGCAAGAATTAGTCAGGGCCTTGGGAAAGAAGCGGGCGGTGTGCCGGCTCCGGCACCAGGGGCCGGCGGACGGTCCCGCCGACGGTCCTGCCGTCGAAGCGGCCGGCAACCTTGGCGGTGACCGGCTTCATCCCGGCCCCATCTGCCCCCTGGGCGGCTCCATGCCGGACCTCGGCTTCGGCGATCTCCGCGGCGCGGTCCGCCTCCGCACAGAGGCGGTGCCCGGGCCGTCCGACGAGCCCGGAGCCACCCCGCTAGGAAGCGGGGGTCCTTTCAGCTGCGCAGGGCCCGGGGCGCATGCGAACGGCCTTGATGCCTGTTGCTGCTGCCAGCAGCACCAGGCCGGCAGCCATCCTGCGCCGGGCTGTCTTGCGGCGGCCGTGCCAGCCGCCCTCGGCGGCCGCTTCCTGCGGCTCCGGTGAGGGGACGTGGATGTTTCCCGCACCCGCAGGAGCCGGCTCCGTCCGGGAGAGGTGCGTTTTGTCCACCTGTACGGCCATGACCCGTTCCATCAGCCGCGGCGCCAGCCGGTGCTGCAGCACCATCACACGCCCCATGGGGCCGACGACGGTTTCGGGCCTGGGATGCCGCGCCAGGCGGGTAATCGCCCTGGCCACCCGGGCGGGGGTGTAGACGGGAGGCATGGCCAGGGCCTTGCGGCCGGTGTAGTTGCCGCCGTGCTGGAAGAAGGGAGTGTCAACGGTGGCGGGCATGACGGTGCACACCTTGATCCCGGCCTGTTTCCCGAGCTTCAGTTCCGAGCGCAGGCTGACCCCCAGGGCCCGGATGGCGGCCTTGGACATGGAGTAGGCCGAGGTGTAGGGCTGGGCGATTTCACCGACAACGGACGAGACGTTCACCAGGACACCGGACCCTTGCCGCTGCATCTGGAGCAGGGCCGCGCGGCAGCCGTGGACGCAGCCCATGACGTTGACCTCCAGGACCCGCCGGAAGTCATCGAGCGGGACGTCGAGGAACGGTGAGAAGAAGGTGACGGCGGCATTGTTCACCCATACGTCGATCCGGCCGAAACGCTCCACCGTGCGGGCCGCCAGGGCCTGAACGTCCGCGGCACTGCCGACGTCGGTCGGGACGGCCAGGGCCTGGCCTCCGTGCCCCCGGCACTCGGCGGCCAGCTGCTCCAGCGCTTCCGGGCGGCGGGCGGCCAGCACCACCGACGCTCCCCCGCGGGCAAAGCGCAGGGCCGTGGCGCGGCCGATGCCGGTGGAAGCTCCGGTGATCACCACAACCGGCTTCTTCACGCGCATCACAATTCCTCCGTACGGTCGGCGGAAGGGGCGTTCGGGGCAGCTCCTCCGGTCTCGGACCTCAATGTTGGTAGGCCACGTTACTTTCGGGCGTCGCATCTGGCCAGCGTCCCGGGCAAGGTGACCCGCCCTGGCTGGTTCCGCCGGTGAATTCACCAAAGCGCGCAGCGGATATGATCAGCGCCTGTCCCTGGCTTTTGTGCAGTTCCCGGGCTTTGCGCAGGAAAAGCGCCGTCCCGTCCGGCATTCCCCAAGGCCGGTGGGCACCCTGGAGGAGCGCCCGGACGCCGGGTACCGCGAACCGGCGCCGCAGCCAGGGAAGCTGTCAGGAACGGGTGATCATCTGACCGCCGCGGAACCGGAAGCAGGGGCACCTGTCCGGACATGATCCGCCGGGAGCGCCCATCCGGTAAGGCCCTGAAGTAGGCTCTGACTTACCTGGCGCCGGCCCCGGGCGCTTACGACTTCAGGGAGGACACCTGTGTTCCTGGAATTCGACGGCTACTTCGTGAATTTGGCCAAGGTCGACGACATCACCCCTGCGTCCGAGCACCCGGATGAGGACCGGTGGGACCTGTTCGTTGAGCTCGACGATCCGGAGTCCGTGCCGATCCCGCTGCGCTCGGGATTCCTCAGCCTCGAGCACGCCGAAACGTTCCGGCGGGCCCTGATCCGCCACGCCTGCACCACCGGGCTGAGCACCGACGAGGACATGGACCGGATCTTCCTGGAGACCATGCCGACGGACCGGCCTGATCCGGGAAGGTAAACCGGGTCCGGGATGCGGCCGGCCGGCGCAGGTCGGTGGGCCGCGCAGGTCCGGCCCGCCTTCCGCGTCATCTGGCGTCCAGTGACGGATCGGCGTCGGGCAGCCGGACCGCTTCCCGACCCTTGAGCGCCCCTTCCATGGTGGCTTTCCAGACCGGGCCGGCCACCTCGGCGCCGGTCAGGTCATAGTAGGTCTTGCCGTAGGCCTCGACCTGGGTGAGCGGATGCTCGGCCCCGCCCCGCGGGTCGCCCAGCCAGACGGCGGCGGTGAGCTGGGGAGTGCCGCCGACAATCCAGTTGGCCGCGAAGTCGTTGGTGGTTCCGGTCTTGGCACCCGCTTCCCGGCCCTTGAGCCCGTGCAGCTGGCCCAGGGTCCCTTTGGGCTTGAAGGGTTCCTTGAGCGCGTCCGCCACGGTGTCCGCCACGCCCCGGTCGATCGCCCGGTGGCAGCCGGGGTCCGGGACCCGAAGCTTTTCCTTCGTGTCGCTGCGCTCCGCCTTGATGACCGCCACCGGCGTGCAGACCACCCCGCCGCTCATGAAGGCGGCGTAGGCGTTGGCCATTTCCAGCGGGGACACTTCGTAGGCGCCCAGGGCCAGGGAGGCCTCCCGCCCGGTGAGCTTGTCGACCGGAATGGAGGAGATGCCCAGCGTCCGGGCCATCTTGGCCACATTAATGACACCGACGCGCTCAATGAGACGGACAAAGTACACATTCACCGAACTGCGGATGGCCTGATAGGCGTTGATCACCCCGTAGTTGCGGTTGTTGTAGTTGATGTATCCGCCGGCCGGGTTGTCCAGTCTTGCCGTGCGGTAAGGGCCGTTGGCCAGCAGCCGGGTGGAGGCCGGGATGCCCTGGCTCAGTGCCGTGGCCAGCACGATCGGTTTCATGGCCGAACCGACCTGGAATGCGCTCTTGGCGTAGACCACCTGCGTCTTGCCCTTGCCCTTGCCCCAGCCGCGGTTCTGGGCGATGGCGGCGATGTGGCCGGTGCCCGGCTCGACGACGGCGGTGCCCAGGGCAACGCGGTTATCGTTGCCCAACGCTTTCTCGACGGCCGCTTGGGCGGCCTGGGCCGCCTTCGGATCCAGCCCCGTCGTCAGCGTCAGGCCGCCTTGGTAGAGGAGTGCCTGGCGGGCCTCGGGCGTGGCTCCGAAGACCGGGTTGGTCAGGAGTTCCTCGCGCACGGCCTCGCAGTACCAAGGGTACTTGGACCCGCCGCAGCCGGACGGCACGGATCCGAGTTTGACGCCCAGCGGGGCCTCGCGGGCGGCGCGGGCCTTATCCGGGGTCAGCACGCCCCTGCGCTCGAGCACCGTGAGCACCGTGTTCCGCCGTTCCGTGGCTGCCTCGGGGTGGGTGAACGGGTCCTGGCTAACCGGGGCCTTGAGCAGGCCGACCAGCAGGGCGGACTGGACGTGGTCCAGCTTCGCCGCCGTCGTGCTGAAGTAGGTGCGGGCCGCGGCCTCCACCCCGTAGGCGCCGTTGCCGAAGTAGACGGCGTTCATGTACCGGGTGAGGATCTCGTCCTTGGACAGCTGCTGCTCCAGGGCGAGGGCGTACCTGGCCTCGCGGATCTTGGCATTGTAGGTGTTTCCGGCCGCCACCATTTCCTCGACGCCGTTCCGGGCGTTGTTGACCAGGATGTTCTGGACCAGCTGCTGGGTGATGGTGGAAGCGCCCTGGACGTCCTCGTTGGAGGCGTTGTGGATCAGCGCGCGGGCGATGCCGAAGGGGTCAACCCCGTGGTGCTCATAGAAGCGGGCATCTTCGGTGGCGATCAGGGTTTCCTTGAAGGCTGCGGATACCTGGTCCAGCCGCACGTCGATCCGGTTCTTGCTGTATATGCGGGCAAATTCCTTGCCGTCCTTATCCAGCAACACCGTGTGCTGCGGCAGCGGGCGGTCCAGTGGCAGATTGGTCGGCAGGTCCTCCCACAAGTCCAGTACGGTGTCGGCGGCGGCGGACAGGCCCACGCCCGCCGATGCCGCAATCGTTCCGGCCCCGAGGGCCGCGACGGCAACCCACACCGTCCAGCGGACGAGGGGCCGGTGCGCGGTACGCTGCTTCTCCGGGTCCTTCTCCGGGTTGCCGAGGCGCTCCGGCGCCATCGGCTCATCGAAGTCAACCGGTTCACGCTTGTTTCGTCCCAGGAGCCACATGGTGCCGTCGTGTGGGAAATCCAGTGCCGGCTACACGTTCCTGCATACCCGGCCCGCGCCGCACGTCGTCAGGGGCTGCTGGGGAGGCATCCCCGGACGCCGCTGGTTCCCCGCACTCCTCCTTCGCCAAAGATGGAGCAGATACTGAGTACAGTAGAGCTTCGGCGCGGCGTTGAATAGGGGCCGCGCGCAATCGCGTCCGGGCAGGTGGTCGGGCCTGGAAGACGGCAGAATTCCGGTCCTGATCACGCCATTTTGCCGTAGGTCCCTGCGTCCTTGCCGCCGCTGTCGGCTGCCCGCCGTTGATCCTGGTCAAGCGGAGGGTGGCAGGACATCCCGCGTGTTCCTCTGCGGCCGGATGCCGGGCGGGACTCGTTGCTGGGCGGATCACCCGCCGGTCCACCGGCGCCCGTCAGCTGTGCAGCAGCACCTGGACGTGCAGGGGCGCGCAGAAGGTGATCAGCCAGTCCAGGTCGCTGCCGGCGGCGAACACCCGGCCGAATCCCGGGTCGAGCACCAGGTCGTCTTGGGCGAACCGGTCGCCGAACAGGACGTACGCCAGGTCCGTGTCGTACCGTCTGCTCATCCATGCCGCCCCGTCGAACCCGGCCCCGTGGGCGGCCTCGGCCCACCCGACGGTGCGCAGGTACTGGTCCGCGTCCGTGCCGGTCAGCCGGGATGCCTCGGTTTTCAGCACGCGCAGCCCGGCGCCAACAAAGGAGGCGAGCCGTGCGTCCCGGGTGAGGGTGATCCTGGCTGCCACCTTGTCGCAGTAGTGCAGCGGCCGCAGGAAGCCGCCCTCCAGCGGGACGTCGTGCAGCAGGGTTTCGGAGACGACTGCGGCCTCGGTTTGGGCGGCGTAGAGCACCGGGACCGGCGGGTCGCCGAAGAACGCGAACCGGGTGGGGCCGCCGTGCCCGGGGTTGAATTCGACCGGGTGGCGCCGGTTGTTCAGAACCCGGTACAGGCCGGTGCCGGCGGGCAGGGTGATGGCCTGCGGGTGGAAGGGCGACGGGGGACCCGGCGTCACCATTCGACGGTCTCGCTGAGCCGGAGCTTTTCCAGGACCTGGTCCGGTTCACCGAGGTGGTCCACCGGGCGGTCGCCGCCGAAGTAGCCCGACGGGGAACACAGCCAGAACACCAGGTCCTCGTCGTCCAGGCCGATCTCCCGGGCGGCGGCGATCAGCCGCGGGATCACCGCCAGGACCCGGCCGGTGCGGCGGTCAAACTGGAACCCCGGGTAGGCGTAGGCCTGGCCGCGCCTGATGCCGATGATCTTCCCGGCCAGCCGCTGGTCGGAGGCGTAGCTGCGGTTGGCGGTCTTCGCCCCCAGCAGCCGGGAAACCTCCTGACTGCCGGGCAGCCCCCATTCCTCGCGGATGGAACGCCAGAGGTTTTCGGTGGCTTGGATGGCACCGGCCAGCGCGGGGGAGGCCGGCAGCCGGACCGCCGCCATCGCAGGCCCGAGCGCGGCCATGCTGCACCTGACGTTCCAGGCCGCCTCCAGCATGGCGCTCAGCTCGCCCTCCGGCAGGGCTTTGTCCTCACCCAGATACCTGGTGAGCAGCTCGTGGAGTTCGGGCAGGTCGGCCTCGGTCCACGACTCGATCTCCCGCATGCTATCGAGCAGATGGTCGCGGATCACCGCCGCGACGACACCGGGTTCCACATTGAGTTCCCCAAGGTGCTTGAGGAGGGCCTCCCGGAAGATGCGGTCCGCATCCGGTGTTGGCTGCAGTTTCAGGCGTTCGAGGGTGTCGCGGAACGCCGCAGTCGCGGCGGCCTCAAGGAGTGTGCTGTCGTTGTCCGGCTTCGGAGGCCGGCCCTCGCCCGCGGGGAGTGGATCAGCATTCATCCGGAGACCTCCGAGGGGAATCGGCGACGGCTGCGGCATATGTTACCGTCGGCAGCGTAAGCAGGACAGATGCCTGCTGCGGTCCCGGCGAAGTCCGCGATGGCTGCATCGACGGTTGGGGAAACGTAGGCGGTCAGTCCGCGGCCAAGACCTCGCCGACCACCTCCTCCAAAATCCTGGCGGTGGGCGATCCCGCCAGAAGCGGCGCCATCACATCCGGGTTATTCCACACCAGGCTGCGCAGCCGCTCCAGAAACGCGGCCGCATCGTCCTTCGTGTCGAAGTCAAGATGCACCACCACATAGTTCCTGTCTTCTGCATCCCGGAATGCCCGGTACGACCGGGCACCGGAGGCGGCACGGCCTATGGGATCCTTGTCGAACAGCTCCATCCATTCGTCGTAGTTCCGGACCGGATAGCCGACCTGCAGGGTGAACATCCTGGTTCCTTTCCCTCGCCGTTGTTTCAGGACCACGATAGGGCCTGCAGGATCATTCAGATAGGGCCGGGGCTGCCCGTGCTCCGGTGCCAGGTCAGAAGGTCCGGCCCGCGTGCGGGGCCCGGACCTGGCCGCCCGGTACCGGCCACCCGCTGGGTGCCTGCGGCCTGGTAAAGCGGATCAGCCGGGAGGAATCGTCTTGGCGGGACTGCCATGACATACACGGCGAAGGCAATGGCTGATTGTTGAGGACCTGCTGCCATCAGTGCCGGTCCCGGCGCGGGCCGCAGGTTCCAAATCGGCGGTAACCGATGTTAACTGTTATTGGCCTGCCATCGACAGTCAAGCAGCCGGCCCGGTGGCGGGTCTGTATCGATGCGCCCCGGCTTTCTTGCCGCCTACCGGCATCCTCTTAGCCCCACCGGATTAGTTGTGGGTGCCTTCCCGTTCTTTGGTTGGCCCGGTGACCCGGGGTGGAGACCAGGTGTGCAGCGAATCCGGGCAGCCTCACCAGAGGGGGAACGGGCGGTTCAGTGCTCGTGAGCAGGCGGCTGCGGTCAGCCCGGGATCTCCCGTGTTGTTGGACGTCGACGCCCATGAAACCGTCTGGCAGCGGCTGGAGGAGTATCGCGGCGACGGCGGAACGCTGCTGATAACGAGCCACTACCTGGATGAGATCCAGGCCCTGGCGAGCCGGGTGGTGGTCGTGAACCGCGGCACCGTCATTGCCGACGGCACCGTGGACCAGATCCGCAGCCACGTGGCAATCAGCAGGGTCACGTTCGAAAGCCCGCTGCCGCCGTCGTTTCCACCACGATCTTCCCTGCCCTGGCGCTGTTGTTCTTCGTGATTCCGCAGGAGCCGGTGACGTCCAATCCGATGTCTTCCCTGACCGCCATCGCCCAACTGGGGATGATCGGCGTCATGAGCTCGTTCCTGTTCAATTACGCCGTAGGCACCGCCGAGGAGCGGGCCAACCCATGGAGCAGCTACCTGCGGACCCTGCCGGTCGGACCGGTGCCGCCCACGATCTCGCGGACGGCACCGGCAATGCTGTTCGCCTTCCTCGCGCTGGTCCCGGTGCTGGTCATCGGGGCGCTGCTGACCTCCGCAGCGGACGCCTTCACCGACGGCAGCCTCTGCTGGTGGAAGGTGCCCCTGACGGTGCCGGTGTGGCTGGCGTGCGGGCTGCCGTTCCTGGCGCTCGGGCTGGCCATCGGGTACCTGTGCACCTCCAAGGCGTCCATAGCCGTGACGCAGGTGGTGTTCTTCCCGCTGGCCTTCGCCGGCGGGAAGATGCTGCCGCCCGCCTCGTTTCCGGACTGGCTCAACACGCTGTCCCTGTTCCTGCCCTCCCGGGCCGGACGTATGCGGTCCAGCGGCCGCCGCGCAGCTGACCAGTGACCGCGGCGGAGGGGCACGAGGCTACCGGGCGTACGCCCCGGCCGGGCCCCTGACCAGGCGGGTGGCTCCGGGCCTGGCGGTGGCGGCGGCCTTCATGGCGTGGACGGAGAACAGGTTCAGGGCCGCCCCGGTGCGGTCCATGCCGGGCCAGAGGTCCTGGCCGGAGTCCCCGTAGCCGCTCAGGGCCCCGATGAGCTCGCCGAGCCGGTCCTCGAAGATGCAGGTCTTCCCGTCCTCATCGGCCACCAGGCTGAGGGTGCCGGCCGGGACAGCTCGGAAATGCCGAGCTGTCCCACACCTTAGTGGTTGTGCCGGAAGAGCTCGAAGAACTCCTCCGGTCCGGCCCTGCTTCCTCCATGAGGCGAGCCTGGTACTTGAGCGTGCCAGGCATTGCCTGGTGCAGCCGCCTATCGAAGGAACCGGTCTCGAAATCCCGGGCGAACAGGGTACCGACGGAGTCCTTCACTTCGTGGGGGCTGCCGAGCCGGACAGGGTTTTCGTCACGCGGGTGCTGTACCTCGACGGCATCGCCGTTTGGAGCCGATCAGGACCGGCGTGTTGCCGTGGAGGTCGCCTCCGACCCCTCCGGCCGGGCCCAGGCCCGGGTGCCGTGTGCCGGGAGGATCCCGGGTCCTTAAAAAGTCCTTAAAAATGGACTTATCCGGCGCAGGACACCAGGTGTGCAGGGAATTCTTCCGGCTGGAGTGGGACGTGTTGACGTGGGACGGGCAGCTTGCGCAGGCCGGCCCCGGTCCCGCCACAGGCAGTGTTCGCCCGTGGCGCGCAGTTTATGACCGTCGACCGCGGCGGCGCAGCCGCCGTGGGGAGGTACGCCGCCGGTCAGGCCCGGCGCGCCCCGGAGCGCCGGTAGGTGTTGACCAGGACCCCGGATGGCAGGGCGCGGGTCCCGGCCAGGGCGAGCCTGGCGGGTGTGAACCCGTCGGAGAACAGCTTCTTGCCGGTGCCCAGCACGAGCGGGTAGACCGCGAGCCGGTACTCGTCGACCAGATCGTGCCCGGCGAGCGTCCTGATCAGCTCCGTGCTGCCCCACACGCGGATCTCGCCGCCCGGGGCCGCACGCAGCTTCTCCACTGCAGCCGCCACGTCGGGGCCCAAAAGCTGCGAATTCTGCCAGCGGACCTCGGTCAGCATGCGCGAGGCAACGTACTTGGGGATGCGGTTGTACCTCCTGGTCAGCTCCCCCTGCAGGCCCGGGGCGTTTTCGTCCCACACGCCCCAGGAGCCGGCGAAGATCTCGTACGTTTTGCGGCCAAGCAGCAGCGCCTCGGTCCTGCCCTCCCACTCCCGGACGATCTGCCCGATCTCCCCTCCGCCGTATGCGGCGTCGTAGTCGGCGGCCCAGCCGCCGTGCTCGAAGCCGCCTTCGCGGTCCTCGTCCGGGCCGCCGCCGCCCTGGACGACGCCGTCGAGGGTGATGAACGCCTGCACCACGATCGTGCCCATCTTCGGTTCTCCCTGGTCCGGTTCGGGCTCTTGTCTTCTCCCCGAACAGCCTGGGACCGAGTCGACACGGGAACCGGCACCGTGTCAAGGACGTTTCCCCTCAGGCACCCCGGAGGATTCCGTCATTGACGGCCCCGGGCCGCGTCGTGCCGATCTCCAGGTCCACGACCCGTCAAGCACCGCTGCCCAGCTCCGGTGGAAGGGGCAGCGGTGTCCGGGCCGGTCAGACGAAGAGGAACCGATAGATGTAGAAGTAGTGGTTCCCGCTTGAGTAGAAGCACGGACCGGTGACGTGCCCCTGGGCGATGGAAAGCCAGCGCACGCCCTCGCACTTCCACTTGGCGCTGTACGGGCCCATCTTGACGTTCACCACCGGGCCGTACGTTGCTGCGGCCGCCGGCGGGGCCGTGGCAACCGATCCGGCCGTAACACCTCCGGTCACCAACGCAAAGGCGGCAAGGAGCACGGCGATACGTTTCTTGATGTTGGTCAATGCCATAGTGGGTACCTCTCAAAGTCTGGCTGGGAAAGCGGGCGTGAAGGCGCGCGGCCACTTTTCCTAACGGTGGGAATCCGCCGGACGAACGCTGCGTAAACGCACGTTTTCCCTTGTCAGAAGCCGATTGGGGGCCTGGCGAAATGAGTTTCACACGGGGATTTTGAGCTGTCAAAACCGGCGTGGCGCCCCCGATAACCGCATGGGCAGGCCTATATAATTTTTGTTTGCCGCATCCCGGCACGGTAATCCCGGCGGCTATCTTCATTCCGGGCGTCCCCGGAACCTCATATTGATGCGGCACTGGCGGGCAGCGTTAAGGCGAAGCAGTCCATGGCGGGCGGGCCATAAGACCGCAGGGCATGGAATGTTAACGCCCAGGGTTTCGGGCGCGCGGAAGACATGCATCATTCCCAACCCCGGACTGACCGTGCGGGCTGGCGGGCAGGATCCTTCCATGGTCGAGGACGACGCCGTGATCGAGGCCCTGCTGGCCCGGGCGTGGGAGGAGGCCGCCCGGCGCAGGGTAGATCGCCGCCGCGCCTGCGCTGCACCACTGGCAAACGCTTGGGCAGGAAGACGCCCCAGTGGGTCATCGACCTGGCCAACGAGGACCTGCAGGGGATCCGAGGAACACCAATGTGCGGCCGGGCAGGCGCCTTCGGCCCCAAACGATCACCCGCCGGGGAGAGGTCGACGCATGCGACAGGGGTGCCGGTCCAGATCGCCCGGATACGGGAGCTGACGGTGGGCCATGATGCGACCGACCGTGAACGGGGCCAAGCTCGGCTCGGGCTCTGGCGGTGTAGCGGGCACTCCACAGGGCCAGCAGCCCTTGCGCGTTTCGGGTTCAGCCTGCTAAACCCGGGTCGTATGAAGAATATGCGGGTGCTTTTCGCCGCTCTTTCCTTCCTCCTCACGGCCGCACTGACGGGTTGCTCGGGCCCGGGAGGAAACAGCCCCGGCACCTCCCCGCCCGCTCCGTCAGCCGTCGAGTCGGCTGTCCAGTCTGCCGTCCCTCCGGCTGCCCCGCCGACCATTCCGTCGCCCGGGTCGTCGGCTTCGGCGGGCACCTCCGTGCAGACCGTTGATCCGAACACTGCTACGGACGATCAGCTGGTTGCGGCACTGCGGTCGGCCGGGGTCGACAACCCCGAGCGGTGGGCCGACGAGATTAAGAAACACGGCCCCTACACGGCCGGGAACCTCAAGCCCACGCTGACCCAGGAGCTCGGGAAGTACGGCATCTCCCGGGATCAGCTGAACAGGGTGCTCAGTGCCCTCAAGGTGGGGTGAGCGTCGTGGCGAGCACCGTGGGAGCCCGCTCCGACGCGGTGAAGCCGGTCGAGCTCTATCGCCGTCTGCTGACGTGACTGGGCGTTGGCACCGCCCTCGAGGCCTGCGCCGAACTGGCGGGGCTGTGCCACTGGCACAGCCCCGCCCAGCGGGTGCCGTGGGCAGTCCTGGCCGTACTGCTTCTCGCCGCGGCGGCATGGGTGGCGCGGCGCTCCGCGGCGACCGCGCGGGTCCTGCGGGGAACAGCGGTGCTGGCCGCACTGGGCAGCGCATTCGGCGCCTACGAACATGTCGGCGCGAACCTGGCCTCCGGTCTCTCAGCGGGCGTTACGCCGATATGGGGGAGTCGATGTCGGCCATGCCGCAGCTGCGGGCGGCCGCAACCGGATCGGTGCCCCATAGGCGAACAGGACGGCCAGGGCCCTGGACCGGCGGGTCGGCTGCCACCAGCACTCCCGGTCCCGGCGGTAGATGGCCAGGCAGCGTCCGATGTCCTCGGCGGCCATGCCTTCGGCGTCGGCGGCGGCCAGCGGATGGCGCGGTGGAGGATCTTGACCAGCACGACCGCGGCGATGACGATCAGGAGAACCTTGCCGCCGGACAGCAGCCACGCCTGGTGCCATCTTGACACCGTAAGACGGTAGGCAGCCCGACCGGCCGCCTACCGGCGCGCGGTTGCCCCTACCCGGCGGGCAGCACCATGTCGTGCGTGTAGTCCATGTCGGCGTGCCAGTAGTAGGCCATGCAGGTTTGCGGGTCGCCGGGCTGATAGTTGTGCTCCGGCACGCCTTCCACACCAACCTTGTAGGCGCCGACACGGTGGTTCGGAGCTCCGTGCGGGTCTTTCGACGGGTTGAAGACGATCGATCCGTCCGGCCCGAAGGCAAACGTGTCCCCGGTGAGGCCGATCTTGGCGATGGCCTCGTTATAGTCGCCGTCCTGCAGGATTCCCTGCGTGTAGACCGCCTCGGTCCAGTTGCCGGCGAAGCAGTCCGCGAGCAGTTCGTTCCAGGCACCCCGCGGGGGCTTGACCCCCGCCTCGGGCTGGTTCTGGGCGTACCAGTCCTCCAGGCTCGCCTCAACGTGGTGCCCGAACTCGTGCGCAATCGACTCCGCGAAAGCGAAGTCGCCCGGCCACTGTGACCGTCCCATCCCGTAGACGTCACCGTTGACGATGCCGATCATCGACGTGAGGGGCAGCCAGATGACGCCCGTCCGACCGTTTGCCGTCTGGTCGACGTGGCAGTAGAAGGCGCTGCCCTCATCGGTCACCGGCTGAGGCGCCTCTCCCGGAGCATGGCACTGTGTCTTGTACTCGGTGCCCTTCGGAACGATCACGAAGCCGACATCCTGCGGCGGCATCCCGCGCTGCTGGAACCACTGGTTCCAGGTGCTGGTGAGGTTCTGGACGACGTACTCGGCGTACTGCGTGTAGGCCTGGACGACCGCCGGGTCCTGCGTCGTCTCGTCCGCCGGGATTCCGCTCTCCTTGAGACCCTGCCCGCTTCCCTGGAGGGCGCCGCCTGATCCCTGCCCCGTCGGCGCGTCGGGCGGCGTGGACGGAGCCGGAATTGTGGTGGCTGGCGCGGGAGTGTCGCTGGGCTCGGTCGGCTCCGCCGTGTAAGACGGCTCGCTCGAGAACGCTGTGTTTTCCGAGGAGTCCTGTGACGCGTCCTGCTGTGTGCCGGACCCGCACGCCACCAGCAGGAGGGCGGTGGCGAGGGCTGTGGCGGAGCGGCGGCATGTCTTCATGGAGTTGCCTGGCCGTGAGTCGTTGGTGGCCGCAACGGCCGGAAGGACTTCCTGCGCGGCCGGCAGTTTTTTCGAGAACACTTTTCTTGCCTTTCCGGGCATTCCTGCTGCATTCTTCCGCCGCTAGGGCTGTCTAAAACAACCGGACCGGCGGGGATCCCGGTCGGAAAACCAACAGGCAGCCCACGGCCCTCTGTCCCGTGAAGGTGTGCTGCATAGTGTTGGAGTTGGCCCGGGGTATGCGTTAGAAAAGGGGCAGATGGCGGTAAGGCCAGCGCTGTCCCGGCGCTAGGTCACGGGCAGATGCCATGGGGCTCCCGGACTGAAGCCATACGGTCAGGGTAGTCCGAAATCTCATTATTTGGTATAGGGACTGCGGTTTATGCCCGATGCATTTGTTTTGGTTTCCCGACCGCAGGCGACCGGCCGCAGGTGAATTGTTTCGTCAATGTCCCGGAGCAGCAGTGAATCATTTCCATCTTTCCAATTAGGGTTTCGCTCTGCCGGGCCAGCCCTTAGACTACCCGGACTGGCTTGATGGTCGAGGGCTACGGGGTGTGCGATGCGCAGTACGGTGACGAGGGTGCTAACCACGGCAGCCGTGGCGCTGGTCGGGCTGACCGGCTGCAGCGGCGGGACCGGCAGCACGGACCGCCCGGCAGCCAGTACTGCTGCCAGCGTCCAGGACAGCCCAGCGGCCAGTTCCACTGCCAGCGTCCCGGCAGTCGACACCTCTGACCCGGCCATCAAGCAGGCCCAGGACGACTACCTCGCCGCAGTGCGCAAGGTGGTAGCGGCATACGACGCCTTCTACAACCCCTACGATTCAGGCAGCACCGACCTGCCCGCGTTGAAGAAGGCCGCAGCCGGGGTGGCGGATGCGCTCGGCGACTTCGGCAACTTCGTGCGGGACTACGACTGGCCGCCCAGCGTGCCCGCGGACCTGCCCGCCACCATCCATCAGGACTACACCACCGATCCCGGCGGGATGAACACATGGGCTGCGGTGGCCGCCGCTGACTCGCTGGCTGAGATGAAGGAGCGCCTCAAGGCCACTGACTCGCCCGAAGCCGCCGATGCCGATACGGATGCGCTGCGAAAGGCCATCGGACTGCCGCCATCCGTCAAGCCATCCGGCACGCCCTCCGGCTGACGCGCCATGGTGCAGGAGGCCAGGCTGGAGGACACTGACGACTTTCTGCTCTAAGACCCGGCCCCGGACGGGTCAAGGACAACCCGCAGTCCGACGCCACGGCCTTCCGTCCCTGCGGTTCGAGACGTGTACGTCGCGACCGTGGCCGAATACCCGCACCTGTCCTGGACCGGCGTCGAGGCGATCCAGAGAGCGTTCCGGGACGCAGGCGCGGTCCACGGCACCAATCCGCCCACCGACGAGCAGGTTATTTCGATCCTCGAAGAACGGCACGGGCCGCTCGACAGCCGGACGAAGGTGGCGGACATGCTAAATAGGCTGTTCTGGCAATCAAAAGAGTAGAGAGGCCCAAGCCCCTGCCGAGCAAAGGCCGAGACCGGCCGGTTCTGGCGGTTGCCCCCACCGGACAATCTCGGCTTTACCCCTCTTCCCCCTCCGGCCGCTGCGCCGGGGCGGGCTCATCGAGCCAGGTCAGATCTGCCGGAAGGCCATCCTCGATGGCCCGGACCATTGCATCCCATGCGGCCATAGTGATCTCCAGCCGTTCGGTGCATCCGATACTTGCGCACTCCGCGGCCGCCGCCAGGACCTCGTAGGATTCCGCGCCGTTTATGTGTGCCCGCAGGTGGCCCGGCCGGGCCAAAATCGCGTTGTGACAACGCAGGCTGATTTTTCAAAGTGTGCCGTGAGCGTGCGGGGCGACTTCGGCCCGTCCGGGCGTGCGCGGGTGACAGCGCTCATGGCACAGCAAAACCCCGGAACCGCGCGGGTTCCGGGGTTCTTCCCTGGAGCCCCCTGCCGGAATCGAACCGGCGACCTTTTCATTACGAGTGAAACGCTCTACCGACTGAGCTAAGGAGGCCTGCGGACCGCCCCGAATCCGGGCCGAATCCAACAAGGATCAACTATAGGAGAGCGGAGGCGGCACGGTCAAAACGGATCGCCGCGCCAGGCCCGGTCCGCCGCATGCTCAGCAGGTGGTCCCGTCCGCCGGCACCTTCCCGTCGATGAAGTAGCTGTCCACCGCGTCCTGGATGCAGCCGTTGCTGCGCGGGTAGGCGGTGTGTCCCTCGCCCTTGAAGGTGACCAGCGAGGCCGAGGAGAGCTGGTCGGCCAGGGACTCGGCCCAGGCATGCGGGGTGGCCGGGTCCCCGGTGGTGCCGATGACGACGACCGGCCCGGCGCCTTCGGCGCGGACCGGGGCCGGCTCGCGCACCGGCTTGTAGGGCCAGTTCTGGCAGGTAGTGCCGCCGTAGGCCAGGTAGCGGCCGATGGTGGGGGAGGCCTTCTCCAGCTCGGCGGCCTGCTTGCGCATGGTCGGCAGGTCCGAGACCATCGGGTAGTCCAGGCAGTTCACCGCGGTATAGGCGAAGGTCGTATTGCCGGTGTAGTGCCCGTTTTCGTCCCGCTGGGCGGTGGCATCGGCCAGCCAGAGCATCAGGGTCGGATCGCCCTGCAGGGCCGTCGTCAGCGCCGAGGTCAGCGCGGGCCAGCTCGCGTCGTCGTACAGCGGGACGAGCAGCCCGGACACGAAGGTGTTCACCGGGACCAGGCGGCCGTCCTCGGCGGTCGGCGGACTTTCCTCGACCGCGCGGATCAGATCCTGTACCTGGGCGACGGCCTCGTCCACGCTGCCGGTGAGCGGGCAGCCGGAGCCGGCCAGGCAGGACTCGGCGTAGGCGCGCAGCGCCCGCTCGAAGCCCTTGGCCTGGCCCAGGGTCAGCTCCTGGTAATCCAGCGCCGGATCCAGGGCGCCGTCGAGCACCAGGCGCCCCACCCGGTCCGGGAACAGCTCGGCATACTCGGCACCGAGGAAGGTGCCGTAGGACCAGCCGAGGTAGTTCAGCTTCTCCTCGCCGAGGGCGGCGCGCAGGATGTCCATGTCCTTGGCTGCGCTGAGGGTGTCCACGTGGCCGAGCACCGGACCGGTCTTCGCCGCACACTTCCTGCCGAGCTCGGTGGCGTCCTTGACCGCCTGGGCAATGCCCTCGTCCGTGTCGATGTCGTACTGGACCTCGCGGAAGGCGTCCTGTTCCTTGTCCGTCAGACAGGTCACCGGGGCCGAGCGCTTGACCCCGCGCGGGTCGAAGCCCACGATGCGGTAGCTGTCCCGCAGCTTGGAAGTGGTCATGACGTCGACCCCGTCGCGGATCAGGTCATAGCCGGAGGCGCCCGGGCCGCCGGGGTTGGTCAGGATGAAACCCCGGGAGGAACCGCCCGTGGTGCGGATGGCGGCAATCTTGATCCGTTCGCCGCCGGGAGCGGCATAGTCCAGCGGGACCTCGATGTCGGCGCATTCGAAGCGGCCTTCGCACTTCTTCCAGCTGACCTGCTGGCTGTAGTAGGGCCGCAGTTCCTTGGCCACCTCCCCGGAGACTTGCGCCGTGGCCCTGGGCGCGGGCGCGGGAGCCGAGCAGCCGGCCAGCAGTGCGGCCAGGGCGGCAGCCCCGGCAATCAGTGCCCGGCCGGTGGTGCGGCGGGATCGGGGCATGGCGTCTTCTCCTGGTCGGTTCGATGGCGGGTTCGGCGCTGGTCCGGCCGGCCCGCCGGAGGTGCCTAGAGCAGGCTGACCGCCATGGCTTCCATGGCCAGGACGGGCGAGACATTGGTGCTCAGCCGCTGGCGGGCGTCGGCAATGGCGTCCATTCTACCCAGCGTCTGTTCCGGGGTGGAGTTGGCCGCGTAGCCTTCGAGCTCGCCGCGCAGCTGCTCGTTGATCAGCTGCGCCCCGGTGCCCAGCTGCAGGGTCAGCACATCCCGGAAGAAGGTGGTCAGGTCGATCATCACGCGGTCCAGGGAATCGCTCACGCTGCGTCGGGCGCGGCGCTTCTGCTCCTCCTCGAGCTGCTTGAGCTGGCTGCGGATGGCCGGCGGCAGCGTGCCGGTCTCGGGGGCGCCGAGGGTGTGCAGCAGGGCCTCGCGTTCGGCTTCGTTGCGCGCCTCGGAGGCGGCGGCGGCATCGGCGTTGGCGATGTCCACCAGCTCGCCGGCGGCGATGACGGCGTCGGACACCCCGCGCAGGCGCAGCGGCAGGCGCACAATCCGGTCCCGGCGCTCGCGTGCCTCCTTGTCCGTGGCCAGCCGGCGGGCGACGCCGATGTGGCTCTGGGACACCCGGGCGGCGAACTCGGCCAGTGCCGGGTCCGCGCCGTCGCGGCGCACCAGCAGGTCGGCCACGTCTTCCAGCGGCGGCGTGCGCAGTCCCACCGGGCGGCAGCGCGAGCGGATGGTGACCAGCACGTCCGCCGGGCTGGGGGCGCACAGGATCCAGATGGTCCGCGGCGGCGGCTCCTCGATCGCCTTGAGCAGCACGTTGGTGGTGCGCTCGGCCATGCGGTCCGCGTCTTCGACGATCATGATCCGCCACCGGCCGGAGGAGGGCTTGTCCTGGGCCTTGGCCACCCATTCGCGCACCTCCTGGATGGTGAAGGACACGTTTTCGGTGGCCATGACCATTACGTCCGCATTGGAGCCGTTCAGCGCGGTGTGGCAGGCATGGCACCGGCCGCAGCCCCGGGCGGCCGGATCCGGCTGCTCGCACAGCAGGGCGGCCGCGAAGGCGCGGGCGGCATTGGTGCGCCCGGAGCCCGGGGGGCCGGTGAACAGCCAGGCATGGGTGGGCCGTTCCGACGCCGCAGCGCGGCTGAGCTGCTCGACGACGGCGCCCTGGCCGGGCAGGTCGGTCCAGACGCTCACGGCAGCAGTTCCTCGATCCGGTTGGAGACGGCCTCGGTGATCGCGTCCCGGTCGGCACCGGCGTCCAGGACCAGGTAGTGGCCGGGGTCGGCCGCGGCCAGTTCCAGGAAGGCGCCGCGGATGCGGGCATGGAAGTCGTCGGGTTCGGACTCCAGCCGGTCCTCGGCCGCGTCCTGCGCCGTGCGGCGGTGGCGGCCCTGTTCCGGGTCCACGTCCAGCAGCACCGTCACGTCCGGCAGCATGGCCTCGGTGGCCCAGAGGTTCAGGCTGCGCACCTCGGCCAGGCCCAGGCCGCGTCCGGCGCCCTGGTATGCGATCGAGGAGTCCATGTAGCGGTCGCAGATAACAACCTCCCCGCGCTCCAGCGCCGGCCGGATCACCTGGTGCACATGGGCGGCGCGGGAGGCGGCGAAGATCAGCGCCTCGGTCCGGGGGTCGATGCTGCCGTGGCCGTGTTCGAGCACCAGCGCACGCAGCTTTTCGCCGACCGGGGTGCCGCCCGGTTCGCGGGTGCGCAGCACGGTGCGCCCGGCGGCCTGAAGCCGCTGCTGCAGGGCCGCTGCCTGGGTGGATTTGCCGGCGCCGTCGCCGCCCTCGAAGGCAATGAAGACGCCCGGATACCTGCGCTGCGGCGCCGCGGCCGCGACGGGCAGGCAGGAGGGAAGCTGGCTCTCGGAACTCACCTCACCAGCCTACCCGCCGAGGGCCCGCCGCGAGCGGCGGGCGGGACGGCGCTGCCCTGGGCGCGCGGGCGGCCCCGGTTTAGCCGGATTAAGGCCCGGAGGTAACCGGATTAACCCGCGCCGCGGCGGCGGGTCTACCCTGCTGTCATGACTGACGCCGCCTCCAACGCCCTTCCCGCCGCCGAAGGCCACCCCGGACACCTGGCCCCCGATACCGTCGTCGTCTCCGCCGGCCGGCCCGAACGCGTGCACGATGCCGCGGTCAACCCGCCGGTGGTGCTCTCCTCCACCTTCGTGGGCCGCGGCGAGGTGGAGCACGGGGACCGCGCCTACGGACGCTATTCCAACCCGTCGTGGGATCCGTTCGAGGAAACCCTGGCCGAGCTCGAAGGCTCGCGGCTGCCCGGCCTGGTTTTCGCCTCGGGCCTGGCCGCCGTGTCCGCGGCGCTGTCGCTGCTGCCGCCCGGCGGTGTGCTGGTCATGCCGCAGCACAGCTACCAGGGCAGCCTGGCCGTTGCCGGACAGCTGGCCGACCGCGGCGCGCTGACCCTGCGCACCGTGGAGATCGCCGACACGGAAGCGGTCAAGGCACAGCTGGCCGGTGCGGACATGCTGTGGCTGGAGACCCCCACCAACCCGATGCTCGAAATCGCCGAGCTGAAGGCCCTCACCGAGGCCGCGCACGCCGCCGGGGCCCTGGTGGTCGCGGACAATACCTTCTCCACCCCGCTGGGCCAGCGGCCGCTGGAAAGCGGCGTCGACGTCGTCGTCCACTCGGTGACCAAGTACCTGGCCGGGCACTCCGACGTCATCCTCGGCGCCGTGGTCACGCCCGACGAGGCACTGCGCCGGCGGCTGGTCGAGCACCGCTCGCTGCACGGGGCCGTCGCCGGGCCGTTCGAGACCTGGCTGGCGCTGCGCGGGGTGCGCACCCTGGCGCTGCGCATCGAACGGTCGCAGGCGACGGCGGCGCTGCTGGCCGGGCGGCTGCTGGCGCATCCCGGCGTCGAGGCCGTGCGCTATCCGGGGCTGGTGCAGGATCCCGGGCACGAGCGGGCCAGGGCCCAGATGGATGGCTTCGGTTCCATCATCGCGATCCTGGTCAAGGGCGGCGCGGAGGCCGCGGAGACGGTGGTCGAGGCGCTGCGGCTGTGGGTTCCGGCCACCTCGCTGGGCGGCGTCGAATCGCTGATCGAGCGGCGGCGCCGCCACGTCAACGAGCCGGAAAGCGTGCCGGAGAACCTGCTGCGGCTCTCGGTCGGCATCGAAAACCCCGAGGACCTGTGGGCCGACCTGGCCCAGGCGCTGGAAAAGGCGCAGGCCTGAGGGCTTCCCCCGGTGCGGTCATTCTGCGCAGCGCCAACTACCGATAGGCTGTAGTTGTGGAGATCGTGAAGGACTTGGAGCAATGGCTGTGGTTTGTCCTCGGCCTGCTGGCGCTGGGCATTGAGCTGTGGGCGCTGGTGGACTGCCTCGGCCGCAAGGGGGACCACTTCCAGGTCGCCTTCAAGCGGACGAAGGGTTTCTGGGCCGGGCTGACCGCCGGGGCGGCCGCGGTGGGCGCGCTGGGCCTGCTCGGCTCGGGGCTGGGTACCTTCATGCTGTTCCAGCTGGCCGCGGTCAGCGTGGCCGCGGTGTACCTGGCGGACGTGAAGCCCGCGCTGAACGAGCTCAAGGGTTCCGGCGGCAGCGCGTACGGCCCCCGCTGGTAGGCGCTTCTGCCGCCGGCCGTCACAGCGGTGCGACGGCCTCCCAGGCGACGGTCAGTTCGCCCAGCCGCCACCGGGCCGGGCCGTCCAGCAGCGGCCAGCCGGCCGCGTGCAGGCCGCGGCACATGGCCAGCCAGCGCTGCCGGTTGCCGAAGGAGGCCAGCGCGGAGGCCTCGAGCCAGGCCCGGTCCAGGGCCTGCAGGTAGCGGTGGATCCGCTCGCCCGGGACATTGCGGTGGATCAGCGCCTTGGGCAGGCGTTCGGCCACATCCGAGGGCAGCTCGAAGGAGCCGAAGCGCAGGGAGATGCTCAGCGAGACCGGGCCTTCGGAGGCGACGGCCACCCAGGCGGAGCGCCGGCCGATCTCGTCGCAGGTCCCGTCGATGAACAGTCCGCCCGGCGCCAGCCGGGCCCGGACGGTGTCCCAATGCCCGGCATATTCGGACTCGTCGTACTGGCGCAGCACGTTGAAGGCGCGCACCACCGCCGGGCGGCGGCCGTCCACGGGGATCTCGAAGCCGCCCTGCCGGAAGGACAGGCCGGGGCGTTCCAGCGGCTTGGCCTGGCGCACCCGCTCGGGCTCGATCTCGATGCCGATCACCTCGACGTCGGCGCGGACGCGGCGGAGCCGGTGGTGGAGTTCGACGGCGGTGGTGGGAGCCGCGCCGTAGCCCAGGTCCACGACCAGCGGGTCGGCGGCGTGCCGCAGCGGCCGGCCGTCCGGGCCGGCCAGCCAGCGGTCCATGCGGCGCAGGCGGTTGGGATTGGTGGTGCCCCGGGTGATGCTGCCGATGGGTTTGTCTCCGCGCCGGGTGCCGGTCCGTCCGGGGCCGGTGGGGAGGTACAGCTGCTGGGGCACAAGGAACAAGGATAGGGGACCGGAGCACCGCCGCCGGACACCGCCGCCGTCGGCGTGCGCAACGTCACCCGGGGCATTGACCGGGGCCACACTGGTGGCCCTAGGCTGGGATCCGACGGAGCATGCTGCGCTACTGCGAGAGGACCTTCCGATCATGAGGCACACCACACTGGGCCAGCTGGACGTCTCGCGGCTGGGTTTGGGCTGCATGGGCATGTCGGCGTTCTACACCGGGGCCAATACCGACGAAGCCGAATCGATCCGCACCATCCGGCGCGCCCTGGAACTGGGCATTACTTTCTTCGACACCGCGGAAATTTACGGACCCTACAAGAACGAGGAACTGCTGGGCCGGGCCCTTGCCGGCAGGCGGGACCAGGCGGTCATCGCCACCAAATTCGGCACCATCCGGCACAGCCTGGACGGCAGCCGCGGCCTGGACGGCAGCCCGGCGAACGTGCGGCTGTCCGTGGAAGGCTCGCTGCGGCGGCTGGGCACCGACCATATCGACCTCTACTACCAGCACCGCATGGATCCGGCCACACCCATCGAGGAGACGGCCGGGGCGCTGAAGGAACTCATCGACGAGGGCAAGATCCGCCACTACGGGCTCTCCGAGGCGGCGCCGGACACGATCCGCCGCGCCCACGCGGTGCACCCGGTGACCGCGCTGCAGACCGAGTACTCGCTCTGGTCGCGCGACCCGGAGGCGGAGATCCTGCCCACGTGCCGGGAGCTGGGGATCGGCTTCGTGCCCTACTCGCCGCTGGGCCGGGGGTTCCTGACCGGCACCATCAGGTCCCTGGAGGCACTGGACGAGCACGACTTCCGCCGGCACAACCCGCGGTTCGCCCGCGGGAACCTGCAGCGCAATATCGGGATTGTCGAGGTGGTCGACGCCGTCGCCAAGGACGTGGGCGCCACCCCGGCGCAGGTGGCGCTGGCCTGGCTGCTGGCCCAGGGCGGACACATCGCGCCGATCCCCGGGACCAAGCACGCCGGCCGGCTTGAGGAGAACGCGGCAGCGGACGGGCTTGAGCTCAGCGCCGGGCTGCTGGAGCGGCTCGGATCGGTCGATGCCGCCGTGGGGGACCGCTACGCGGACATGACGCCGCTGAACAAGTGACCCCCGCGCACGCCGGCCGGCGCCTGCCCGTAACCTCCCCGTTCCAGCGGGCGGCGGCAGAGGCTGCTCCGCTAGGATTGCAGGCATGACCTACACATTAATTCTGCTGCGCCACGGCCAGAGTGATTGGAACGAGAAGAACCTGTTCACCGGCTGGGTCGACGTGCCGCTGACCGACCAGGGCCGCAAGGAAGCCCAGCGCGGCGGCGAGTTGCTGGCCGAGGCGGGCCTGCTGCCGGACATGCTGTACACCTCCCGGCTCAAGCGCGCCATCGTGACCGCGAACATCGCCCTTGAGGCCGCCGACCGCAGCTGGATCGACGTCAAGCGCAGCTGGCGGCTGAACGAGCGCCACTACGGCGCGCTGCAGGGCAAGGACAAGGTGCAGATCCGCGAGGAGTTCGGCGAGGAACAGTTCATGCTCTGGCGCCGCTCCTATGACACCCCGCCGCCGGCCCTGGACGACGCCAGCGAATGGTCGCAGGTGAACGACCCGCGCTACGCGGACCTGGGCGGCGACGTGCCGCGCACCGAATGCCTCAAGGACGTGCTCGAGCGCTTCCTGCCGTACTGGGAGTCCGACATCTCGGTGGACGTCAAGGCCGGAAAGACGGTGCTGGTGGCCGCGCACGGCAACTCGCTGCGCGCGCTGGTGAAGCACCTGGACGGGATCAGCGACCAGGACATCGCGGCGCTGAACATCCCCACCGGCATCCCGCTGGTCTACGAACTGGACGCGGACCTGAAGCCGGTCAAGGCCGGCGGCACCTACCTGGATGCCGCCGCTGCCGCTGCCGCCATCGAGGCGGTCGCGAACCAGGGCAGGAAGTAGGCCCGGCCCCGCCGGCAGGCAGGGACCGGCCTGCAGCAATGACTGAAGCCCCGGTTTCCCGGGGCTTCAGTCATTGGACGTGCCGGGACGCGGTCGGCTCAGGCGCCTTGGGTGGTGGGCTGCCATTCGCCGGTGACCAGGTAGGTCACCTTGCGCGCCACCGAAACCCCGTGGTCCGCGAAGCGCTCGAAGTACCGGCTGGCCAGGGAAACATCCACGGTGGTCGGCGCCGAGGCGGTCCAGTCCGGGGAGGCAATGGCCTTGAACACGCCGGCGTGCAGTTCGTTGACGCGGGCATTGTGGGCGTTGATCTCGTTGGCCAGCGTCAGGTCGCGGGTGTCCAGCAGCCCGGTGAGCTTGCGTGCGATGGCAATGTCCTGTTCGGCCATCTCCGCGAAGGTGCCCTTCATGGACTCCGGCACCACGTGCTCGGGGAACCGCATCCGTGCCAGCTGGGCAATGTGCCGGGCCAGGTCCCCCATGCGTTCGAGCGAGGCGCTCATCCGCAGCGCGCCCACGATCATGCGCAGGTCGGAGGCCACCGGACCCTGCAGGGCCAGGATGTCGATGGCCCGCTCGTCCAGGTCCCGCTGCAGGAAATCGATCCGTGCGTCCGCGGCAATGACCTCCTGGGCGAGCTCGGTATCTGCCGTGGTGAACGCCTCATTGGCCTTCTCCATGGCTTCGGTGACGAGCTGGGCAATCTCGATCAGTTCCTCGCCCACCTGGTGAAGCTCGGCCTGGAAAACCTTGCGCACTTCGGAGATCCTTTCGCTGACGGCAGTTCTCTGTGCTGGCAACCACACTGGCGACAGCCCTACGCTGCACATTCCCAGCACAGGATGAACTAATGGCATGCTTTCGATGAACGTTAGTTGAACCCCCGGGCGATTGCCACCAAGCCGGCCGTCCAAGCCGGAACCGAGCCCCTAAGCTGGTGGTGTGACTCCACTGATCATCGGGCTGCTTTCGGGGCTTGTCGGCATCGTACTGGGTGCCTTCGGCGTCCTGGCGTTCCACCTGAGCGAGCGCCAACGGCGGGAGCGCATCGAGGTCGGGGAGCCGGTGCTGCCGGAAGGGGCCGCCGAGGTGCTCGCCGTCATCGGACGGGCCTACGTGATCGTGGACGCGATCGACGGCGTGGTCCGGGCCAGCCCTGCCGCCTACGCCTTCGGACTGGTCCGCGGGCACACCGTCGTGCACAAGGAGCTGCTCGAGCTGACCGGCCGGGTCCGCCGCGACGGGGTGATCGAGGAACGCCAGCTGGAGCTGCCCCGCGGGCCCCTGGGCCAGGGCACGATTATCATCCAGGTCAGGGTGGCACCGATCGGGGACGAATACATCCTGCTGCTGGCGGATGACCGCACGGAAATCACCCGGACCGAGGCGATGCGCAATGATTTCGTCGCCAACGTCTCGCACGAGCTCAAGACCCCGGTGGGTGCCATTTCCCTGCTGGCCGAAACCCTGGAGGGCGCCGCCGACGATGAGGTCGCGGTGCGCCGGTTCGCCAAGCGGATGCAGAAGGAATCCCTGCGGCTGACCGCGCTGGTGCAGGACATTATTGAACTGAGCCGGCTGCAGGGGGCCAACGTCGTGCAGAGCGGCAGGGCGGTGGACCTGAATGCGGTGGTTGCCGAGGCCGTGGACCGGAACAAGCTGCCGGCCGAGGCCAAGGACATCAGCATCGTCGTCGGCGGCAAGCTGCCGCTGCCCGTCTACGGGGACGCCGACCTGCTGATCACCGCGCTGCGGAACCTGATCGACAATGCCATCCGCTATGCCCCGGAGCATTCCAAGGTGGGCGTCGGGCTGCGCTCGCGCGAAGGACTGGCCGTGATCTCGGTGACCGACCAGGGCCCGGGCATCTCGCCCGAGGAGCAGGAGCGCATCTTCGAACGTTTCTACCGCGTGGACGCGGCCCGCTCCCGCCAGACCGGGGGAACGGGCCTGGGGCTGAGCATTGTCAAGCACGTTGTCGCCCAGCACGCGGGCGAAGTCTCGGTCTGGTCGCAGCCGGGCCAGGGATCCACCTTTACCGTGCGCCTGCCGGAAATGGAGCAGGACGCAGAGGATAACCGGGCCGGGGACGTCCCGGCCGCCAAGCGCACCGATGGTGCCGAAGATACCCGTGAACAAGGAGTGAGTGCTTGACCCGCATCCTGATCGTTGAGGACGAAGAGTCGCTGAGCGATCCGCTGAGCTACCTTTTGGACAAAGAGGGCTTCGAGGTGGAGGTGGTGGACAACGGCCTGGACGCCATCACCGAATTCGACCGCATGGGAGCGGACCTGGTGCTCCTGGACCTGATGCTCCCGGGCCAGTCCGGGACCGAGGTCTGCCGCCAGCTGCGCCAGCGTTCGAATGTCCCCGTCATCATGCTGACCGCGAAGGATTCCGAGGTCGACAAGGTGGTGGGCCTGGAGCTTGGCGCCGACGACTACGTCACCAAGCCCTACTCCTCGCGCGAGCTGGTGGCGCGCGTGCGGGCGGTGCTGCGCCGCCAGGCCGAGCCGGAGGAGCTGCTGGCCAGCACCGTGCAGTCCGGGCCGGTGCGGATGGACATCGAGCGGCACGTGGTTACCGTCAACGGCGAGCAGGTGTCCCTGCCGCTGAAGGAATTCGAGCTGCTGGAAATGCTGCTGCGCAACGCCGGCCGGGTGCTGACCCGCGGCCAGCTGATCGACCGGGTCTGGGGCTCGGACTATGTGGGGGACACCAAGACGCTGGATGTCCACGTGAAGCGGCTGCGCGGGAAGATCGAGCCGGATCCGTCCGCGCCCCGCTACCTGGTCACGGTCCGCGGGCTGGGCTACAAGTTCGAGCCCTAGGACCGGGGCGCCGGTACGCGTGAGGGCCGCACCCGGACGGGTGCGGCCCTCACGCGTATGCGGGCCTGCGGTGCAGCGGCCGGGCGCCGCAGCCTGGGCCGGTTACGGGGTGTGGGTGGCCGTCGAGGTGGAGGTCTCGGTGGGCTCGGAGGTGGCTTCCGCGGAGGCGGAGCCGCTCGGCTGCGGGCTTTCGAGGTACGGGGCGTATTCGGCCAGCGAAGCGTCCAGGACCGGGACCTGGACCTTGGAGGACTCGGAGTTGACCCGGATGGTAACCGGCACCAGCGCGCCCGGCTCGGCGCCGGCGGCCTTCAGGGTGGTGGAGTGCTCCTTGTCCTCGAACTTGACCTGGCCGTCGGCCGGAATGGTCACGCTGGCGCTGCCCGAGGGCGCGGAAAGGTTCAGCTGGACCGGGGAACCGGAGGTGTTGACCGCGGTGCCCAGGACGCGGCCCGAGGACTTGGCGTCCTGCGCGACGATCAGCACGTTCCGCAGGTTGACCGGGCCGACGCTGGTGACAATGCCGTCGCTGGCTGCGTAGTGCCGGGTGGTCGCCTGCTCGTTAACCGCGCTGCAGCCGGCGGTCGCCAGGAGTGCGAGGACCCCCGCACCAGCTACAAGGGCACGCTGCACACGGTTCTTCGGCGCAATTTTCACGGCAGAAACTCCTCAGATAAAGCCCGGTCCCGGCGGGACGACAGGTGAACACAAGTCAGCCCCTAGCCTATCGGCAAAACCTGCAAAAGTAGGATTCCGGCGGCGTAAGACAACCGTGTCGAAGCATCAAAACCCTCATCCGTCAAGGGGTAGCAGGGGGGCATTTTGGCGGCCCGACGGGCTCCGATCGGCGAAAACACGCGGAAGTGGCCGATGCATCCGTGGTAAACTGGTCTGCGGGAAAGGGGAATATCCACATGGTATTTGAGGTCGGCGAAACGGTAGTTTACCCTCACCACGGTGCAGCCAAGATCGAAGAGATCAAGATGCGCACCATCAAGGGCGAAGAGAAGATGTACCTCAAGCTCCGGGTCGCGCAAGGTGATCTGACGATCGAGGTTCCGGCGGAAAACGTCGACCTCGTCGGTGTCCGCGATGTTGTGGGCCGGGAAGGCCTCGAGCATGTTTTCGACGTGCTGCGCGCGGAGTTCACCGAGGAACCGACCAACTGGTCGCGCCGCTACAAGGCGAACCTGGAGAAGCTGGCGTCCGGCGACGTCGTCAAGGTGGCGGAGGTTGTCCGCGACCTGTGGCGCCGCGACCACGACCGCGGCCTGTCCGCGGGCGAGAAGCGCATGCTGGCCAAGGCCCGCCAGATCCTGATCTCGGAACTGGCGCTGGCCGAAAAGACCGACGAAGAGAAGGCCGCCGAGGTCCTCGACGAGGTGCTCGCCTCCTGACGTATCGGCGTCGTGCAGCAGCACGACGCGGCAGGCATCGGACGGAAGCCGGACCCGCACGGGTCCGGCTTCCGCCGTCTCCGGGCCGTTTCGGGCCGGCCCGGGGGGCTTCCCGGTATACGCTGGGAGAATGTCCAGCAGTCCCCTCCATCCGGCGCCTCCCGCGCAGAAGCTCGGCGTCATCGTGGTGGCCGCCGGTTCCGGCCAGCGGCTCGGCTACGGGCTGCCCAAGGCCCAGGTGCCCCTTGGCGGCCGGACGATCCTGGAGCACGCCCTGCAGGGCGTCATCGAATCCGGCGTCGCGGAGCGGATCTGCGTTGCCGTGCCGGCGGGGGACACCGCGCTGCGGCGGATCTGCGCCCGTTTCTCCGGTCCGGTGCCGGTCAGCGCCGTGGACGGCGGAGCCAGCCGGAGCGAATCGGTCCGCCTCGCCCTCGCCGCACTCGGCGGGGACTCCGGGAGCATCCTGGTCCATGACGCGGCCCGTGCCCTGGCACCGCCGGAGGTCTTCCGCCGGGTGGCCCGGGCGCTGTCCGGCGGGGCCAGGGCGGTGGTCCCCGCCGTCGCCGTCGTGGACACCATCAAGACCGCGGCCCCCAGCGGCCCGGACCAGCAGGGCATTGCCGCCGAAAAAGTCTCGGGGACCCCGGACCGGGCACTGCTGCGCGCCGTCCAGACTCCGCAGGGGTTCGATGCCGCGACCCTGGCAGAGGCGCACCGGAAAGCTGCCGGCCTGGAGCCGGAGAACATCACCGACGACGCGATGCTGCTCGAGGCGAGCGGGGAGGATGTCTTCCTGGTGCAGGGCTCGGCGCTGTCGCTGAAGATCACCACCCCGCTGGACCTCATCGTGGCCGAGGCGCTGCTGGCCGGGCGCCAGCCCAAACGGATCATGGAAGGCTGAGCGTGGCCGAAGAACCCGGTTTTCCGCCTCCCTTCCCCCCGTCGTTCCCCCTGCCGCGCACCGGGATCGGCGTGGACGTGCATGCCTTCGCCCCGGCCGGCGAGCCGCGCCCGCTGTGGCTGGCCGGCCTGCTGTGGGAGAACGAACGCGGCCTGTCCGGCCATTCCGACGGCGACGCCGTGGCACACGCGGCGGCGGATGCCCTGTTCTCGGCGGCGGGCCTGGGGGACCTGGGCACGCACTTCGGCACGGACCGGCCCGAGTACGCCGGCGCCGCGGGCACGGTGCTGCTGGCCGAGGCGGCCAGGATCGTCCGGGATGCCGGCTTCACGGTCGGCAACATCGCCGTGCAGCTGGTGGGCAACCGGCCGAAGTTCGGGCCCCGGCGGGCCGAGGCCGAGGCCGCCCTGTCCGCGGAG